>JAPLLF010001060.1 GCA_026387715.1 Pseudomonadota bacterium | reverse complement strand
ATCATCGGCTACCTCGGGACCCGGTTCGGGTACGTGTGGCTCGGGCCCGAGATGGGCGTGATGGTCGGCGCGTTCGCCATCGGCGCGCTCGGCAACGTCTACGCCCGGCTGCTCGCGCGGCCGGCGCAGGTCGTGCTCGTGCCGGCGCTGCTGCTCCTGGTGCCGGGCAGCATGGGCTTTCGCGGCATGGCGTCGTTGCTCGACCGCAACACGCTCAACGGCGTCGAGTCGGTGTTCGCGATGTTCGTGGCGACGATCGCGATCGTGGGCGGCCTGTTGGTTTCGCAGGCGGTGGTGTCGCCGCGTCGGAGCCTGTGACCGCGACCCGGGCCTGGGCGACCGCGGCGACCGCGGGATCGAGCTCGAAGCCGAGGAAGTGCATGCCGAGCTCGCGCGCGGCGAGCGCGGTGGTGCCGCTGCCCGCGAACGGATCGAGCACGAGCGCACCCCGCGGCGCCCCCGACGCGGCGAGGCACTGCAGCGGGAGGTCGATCGGAAACGTCGACGTGTGCGCGGTGCCGTTCGGGCGCTGGACCAGGCGCCAGATCGAGCCCACCGGGGGTGTCGTGCGGAACGCGTGGCGTTCGTCGTTGGCGAACAGGTAGATCCCCTCGTGGCGGCGGTGCGGGCGCCGGCACCGGCCCTCGGGCATCGGCCGGGCCTTCTCCCAGATCACCTCGCCGCGGAACAGCGCGCCGCGATCGCACAGCGCGGTGACGATCCGGTACGGCAGCGCGAGCAGGTTGCCGTACGTCAGCCACGGCGCGGCGCCGCCCTGGTCGACGAACGCCCGCCGGCGGCCGCGCTGCTTGGTGTACGCGGAGTTGGTCGGCGACAGGCCGATGCCGTCCTTGCCGAGCGAGCTGTAGACGTGATCGCCCGGTCGCCAGTTGATCGGCGTGTTGTACGCGTCGCCGAGGTTGAGCCACAGCGTGCCGCTCGGCCGGAGCACGCGCAGCGCGTCGGCGAGGATCGCGACGAGGTTGGCCAGGTAATCGCGGGGGTCGGGCTCCGAGCCGATGCCTCCCGCGCCGCGTTGCCCCCAGTACGGCGGTGACGTCACGACGACGTCGACGCTCGCGGCGGGCATCGCGCGCAGCGCGCGCGCGCAATCAATCGCGTGGATCGTGTCGATCGCGAACATCGGGATCCTCGGGATCGGCGTCGCGATGCGGGACGTGCGCGCACGGATCGTTTTCGGGATCGTGCCCGCACGCGAGCACGCCCGGCGACGGATCGTCGTGATCGACGCCCTTGTGGATGCCCTCGTCGTCGCCGTCGTCGCCGGGCGCGTCGAGCTGGCCTCCCGCCGCGACGAGCGCCGCGACCCGCTCGGGATCCGCGTTCGGCACGAGGCCGTGGCGCGCGATGTACGCGACGTAGTACGCGTCCTCGCGGCGCGCCTCGAGCTCGCCGCTCTCGATCGACGCCTCGAGCTTGCGCTTGAGGTCCCCGATCAGCCGCGACGGCGGGATCTCGAACGCGTCCATGATCGCGTTGCCGACGCCGCCCGGCAGCGGCGGGAGCTTGCTGTCCTCGAACACGAGGTGCTCCACGCGGTCGGACAGCGCCGCGATCTGCTCGAGCAGCGACTTGCGTCGCCCCGGGCGCTTCGACGTGATGTCGGCGCGCGACAGGTCGAGGAGATCGGTCATGTGCGGCCCCATCTCGCGATGGAAGCGCCGGACCGCCGAGTCGGTCCACTGGTCACCGTACTGGTTGGTGCGCAGGTGGTGCTTCACGAGGAAGCGGATGGTCTGCCGCTCGTCGCGCGCGAACGCGAAGCGCTGGTGCACGCGATCGAACATCCGCGCGCCGACCTCGGCGTGCCCGTGGAAGTGCACGCCCTCGTCGGTGAACGTCCGCGTCGGCACCTTGCCGATGTCGTGGAGCAGCGCGGCCCAGCGCACGAGCGGTCGGCGGACGGTCTGCCGCACGACCTGCTTGGTGTGCGCCCACACGTCCTTGTGCTGGCGGCCGGTCTCCTGGACGAGGTCGACGGTCGCGCGCAGCTCGGGGAACAGCAGGGCGAGCGCGCCGACCTCGTAGAGCCACTCGAGGGCCTCGTCGACGTCACGCCCCATGATGCAGTGCTCGACGGCGGCCTTGAGCCGCCCCTTGTCGGCTTCCGCGAGGCGGTGGACGTGGTCGGCAGCGGCCTGGGTGACCTCCTCGGGAGGCCACCGCCCCTCGCCGTCGTTGGCGATCGCCCCGGCGATCTCGAGGATCACGATGGGGTCAGCCTCGATGAGCCCGCGCATGCGGTCTCCTGCGGTGTCCGACATGAGCGCCGGATGACTATCACATCGCCGCATCCGCGCACATGTCGCTTCGCCCCGGCACGCTCCGTGCTCAGGGGTTTGCCCGGTGCAAGGCCGTATCACCCAATGTCATCTCCCGCAGGCCGACCGGTCCATCCCTGGGATCCGTCGGTTCTACGAGCAGCTCGACGCCAAGCCCGCGACCTTCCTCGATCTGCTGTGGCAGTTCGAGGGGGCTCGTCCGGCACAAGCCGCTCCGCGGAAGCGTCGTCGTCGTTAAGGCGTTACGCCGTTAACGACATGACGTTTCTTCAAGCCTGGCAACTCGAGTTGGTGTCTGTGACACCTCGTCCCAATCCGGAGGCGTGATGGGGCAAGACACTACGAGGCGTGCACCCATCGGTGTGTTCGATTCCGGTGTGGGTGGACTCACGGTCGTGCGAGCTTTACGGAGCGCGCTGCCAGGTGAGGACATCGTCTACCTCGGTGACACCGCCCGCGTGCCTTATGGAAGTAAGAGCCCGCGCACCGTCGAGCGCTATTCACTCGCCTGTCAGCAGTTCCTGCTCGATCGCGGCGTGAAGCTCGTGATGATCGCGTGCAACACGGCGTCGGCGAACGCCCTGCCGGCGCTGACGTCCGCCAGTCCGGTGCCGGTGATCGGCGCGGTGCTCCCGGGCGCATCGACCGCGCTGGCGACGACGGTCGCGCGGCACGTCGGCGTGATCGGCACGCTCGGCACGGTGCGGTCGAACGCGTACGCGCACGCGATCTTCGCGCGCGATCCTGGCGTCGTGCTGTCGAGCCTGGCGTGTCCGCTGTTCGTGCCGCTGGCCGAGGAGGGCTGGGTGGACGACGAGATCGCCGAGCTCGTCGCGCGCCGCTACCTCGTGCAGCTGTTCGCCAAGGATCCCGCGATCGACACGCTCGTGCTCGGCTGCACGCACTACCCGCTGCTGCGCGACGTGATCGCGCGGGTCGCGCGATCGCTGGCCCACCACGAGGTGTTCGTCGTCGATTCGGCGCGCGCGATGGCGGACTCGGCGCGCGAGGTCCTCGGCTCGAGCTTGCTGTCCATCGACAACCGCCGCACCGCACCCGGACGGCTGGATTGCTTCGCGACCGATACGTCGCGGCTCGACGAGCTCGCCACGCGCTTCCTCGGCGAGCCGATCACGGGCTTCGAGCTCGTCGACCTCTGAGCCTTCTGAGCCTCCAAGTCGCCGCCATCGGGTGGCGGCGGCCTGTCAGCTCTTGACGCGGCTGGCAGCGAGGCCCTTCGCGCGGGCCTCCTCTGCCTTGCGACGCTTCATGACTTCCATGACCGTCGCGGCTTTCTTGAGCTTGTCGGCGATCGTCTTCTCGTCGACCGGATAATCCGTCCGGAAGACGAGGCCGTCGTCGAACAAGGTCTCGCGGGCTTCCTCATTATCGAGATACAGGGGCGCTTTCTTGCCCTTGTACTCCATCGTGCGGAGGCCGGTGAGCTTGCTCTCGAGCCACGGAAGCAGGTCGCCCATGATCTGGCGGCACAGCGCGAGGCTGGCCTCCAGGTCGGCGAACAGCTCCGGGTATCGATCGCGAAAGGCTTGCTCGTCCTCGCCATTGCCGTCGAGCGCCTTCTGGAGCGCTAGCCGGAGGATGAGGGCGTCGTCCGCATAGCTGACGATAGTGTCGTTTCGATCGGCAATGAAGTCGTTCGGAGAGACAACATAGATCGCAACCCCGGTCGCGACTTCGCGGACCTCGCGGGGCAGGTTCTCATCATCCATCGCATCGAACGCGATCTTCAGGTCCTGTGGAAGGGACACCAACCAGCTACGCACCAACTCGATGAACTTCGACTCGTTATTCACGACACTGTTTCCGCGCGGGCGCGGAGGCCTTTCTGGTTCGGACCTCGAGATTGAAGTCCGAACAGCGTGAGTACCAACCCCTTCCTGGAAATACAAGCCAACCGGGAAGCGGGATCCGATCGCCCGAACAGTGCTACCCTGCTCACGCGTGGCCAAGCGCTCACCGATCCTCGGCTACAACCACAACGTTCGCTATCGCGGGCTGATCTTTCACGTTCAGACCGAGGACTCGGGCCTTCAGAACCCGCATCTGTTCACGCACCTGTTCCACGAGGGCGTGATCGTGTCGACGAGGAAGCTCGTCTACGACAGCGGGTCCGACGAGGGCGCGATCAAGTCGCTGATGCAGGCCCAGCACAAGGCCGTGATGAAGGACCTCAAGCGAGGTCACTTCGACGACAAGATCGACGTGTACCTCGTCGACGTCCCCGGCCTGTTGCCGCGGGGTGAGGTCGAGGAGCGGATCGACGGTGCCGACGCGGCGCCGACGCAGCCGATGGAGCCGATCTCGCCGCTCGCCGAGCCGCTCGGTGTGCCGGGCGTGGCGACGCTCGACGATCCGCTCGCGTCGCTCGTCGGCGAAGCCGACGAGCCGATCGAGCTCGCGCCGTCCGGCGGCGCCGGCGACTCCCCGATCCTGCTCGACACGAGGAAGCTCACCCCACGCCCCCGACCGCTCGGCGACGACCTCGATGGCCCGACCCTGCGCAAGACGGCGCCGCCGCCGCTCTCGGACGCGCCGACGGACATGGCCAAGCACGCGGCGCACGTGTCGACCCACTCGGGGCTCGGGTCGCTCGGCGGGCCGGCGACCGGGCGCACCATCACCCTCGACCGCGGCAGCGGCCGCGCCGATCCGGGCGCCCGCGCCGCGGCCATCGATCTCGTCGACGAGCTTGCGGCGCTGGACTCGTCACCCGAGATCGAGATCCAGCTCAGCGGCGCGGCCGAGGACGACGCGCTGGGGGCGTCGGGCCGTCGCCGGACGCATGACACCGAGATCTCCGGGGAGGGCGCGCCTGGCCACATCGTCGACGATGCGACCCGCCCCAACGAGGGCCCCGGGTTCCATCTGCGTGGCGGGATCGGCGAGTCGATTCCCCCGCTGCCGCCGACGCCTGACAGGCAGCCGACCGGCGAGCGCGCGGCCGTGGGCGCCGCGTCGTTGCCGCCGGCGCGGCCGGTCGTGCGCCCACCGACCCGACCCGCGGTGCCCGCGGTGCCCGCGCGACCGGACGCGCCGCGCTCGCGCAACGACTCCGACGCGGTCGAGGTCTACGCCCCACTGCCCTCGGATTCGGCGCCCGAGCGTCCTGGTCAGTACGCCCAGCATCGCCGGATGCCGCCGGACGTGCTCTCGGTCCGCGACCGCTCGCCGCCGAGCTCGCAGGCGATCCCGGCGGGGCTCTCCAAGCCGCCGCCCGGCCCCTCGGCGCAGCCGCCCCCGGTGCCGGTGCCACGCTCGTCGTCGGGATCTCAGCCCACGCCCACGCCGCCGCCGACGCCCGGTCGGACGCCGACGCCCGCGCGCGTGCCGCATCAGGCACGGACCGGAACGCCCGGCAGTGGCGGTGTCGTGATGACGCGCCCGGCGGTGATCGTCGGGGCGCCCGCGAAGCCGGCCACCCCGCCGCGCGTCCGCAAGGCACGCGAGGAAGAGGGCCGCGGCTTCGGCCAGGGGTTGATCTCCGAGAAGAGCCTCGACGAGGTGATCCTCGCGTATCTCTCGGAAGACGCCGACGACAAGTAGGCCTGCGATGAGCCAGCCGCGAGTCGTGATCTATACGCGTGGAGGCTGCGGCTACTGCACCGCCGCGCTCCGCTTGCTCGACGCGCGGGGCATCGCCTACGAGCACATCGACGCCTCCCACCGCCCCGATCTCCGAGCGAAGATCGCCAAGGAGAGCGGGCAGACCACGGTGCCGCAGATCTTCATCGATGGCCGCTCGATCGGCGGCTACACGGAGCTCCACGCGCTCGAGCGCGCGGGTGGGCTCGACGACGTGCGCTGAGCCCAAACCCGGTTAGCTGCGCCGCGTGCGCGTGCGCGGATCGAGGGCGTCCCGCAGGCCGTCGCAGATGAAGTTGAGCGCCATGATCGTCACGCCCATCGCGAGCCCCGGGCACACGAGCAGCCACGGGTAGACGACGATCTGCGAGCTCCCCTCGGTGACGAGCGTGCCCCACGACGCGAGCGGCGCCTGCACGCCGAGCCCGAGGAAGCTGAGGAACGCCTCGGTGAGCATCACTTGGGGCATCGCGAGCGTCGCGTAGACGATCACCGGGCCGAACGCGTTGGGCAGCACGTGCCGGAACACGATCCGCCAGGCCGGCACGCCGAGCGCGCGCGCCGCCTCGACGAACTCGGCGTCGCGCAGCGCGAGCACCTGGCCGCGCGTGATGCGGGCCATCGTGAGCCACGAGATCGCGCCGATCAGCGCGAACAGCGCGACGAGCGAGCGGGTCTCGAACACCGACATCACGACGATGACGAGGACGACCGTCGGGAAGCCGTAGAGCGCGTCGACGACACGCATCATGACGTTGTCGACGTGGCCGCCGGTGTACGCGGCGATCGCGCCCCACGACACGCCGATCGCGAGCGCGATCACGGTCGTCACCACCGCGACGAGGATCGCGATCCGCCCGCCGATCATCACGCGTACGAGCAGGTCGCGTCCGAGCGTGTCGGTCCCGAACCAGTGCGCGCCCGACGGGGGCTGCGCGCCGCGCAGCGTGTCGATCGTGGTCGCGTCGACGCCGAACGCCCCCGCGATCAGCGGGCCCACGAGGCAGCCCAGCGCGATCACGCCGAACACCACCGCGCACCCGAGCGCCATCCGGCCCAGCCGCATCGTCATCGGTTCCTCATCTCCGCCGGGTCCGCGGATCGATCACGCCGTACGCGAGATCGACCACGAGGTTGAGCAGCACGAGCATCGTCGCGTAGAACACGAACACGCCGGTCAGCACCGGGTAGTCGCGATCGGTGATCGAGTTCACGAAGTAGGTCCCGAGCCCCGGGATCTGGAAGATCTTCTCGATGACGAACGATCCGGAGATCATCGTCGCGGTCGCGGGTCCGAGGTAGGTGACGACGGGCGTGATGCCGAGCCGCAGCGCGTGCTTCCACACGACGGTGCGCTCGGGGAGACCCTTGGCGCGGGCGGTGCGCACGAAGTCCTGGCCGAGCGCGTCGAGCATGCCGCCGCGCGCGAGGCGCGCGACCGAGCCGACGTAGATGAGGCCGAGCGCGAGCGCCGGCAGGACGTACGACGTCAGGCCGTCGATCCGCGCGGGCGGTAGCCAGCCGAGCTGGATCGCGAACGCGGCGATCAGCAGCGGGCCCATCACGAACGACGGGATCGAGATGCCGACGAGCGCGATCGTCATCAGCAGGTAGTCGACCCACGTGTGCTTGCGCCACGCGGCGGTGACGCCCATCAGCACCCCGAACACCACGGCGGTCGACAGCCCGAGCAGCCCGACGACCGCGCTCGTCGGCCCGTGCTCGGCGATCAGCTGGTTGACCGAGACGTCCTTCTTCATCGAGTGCCCGAGGTCGCCGGTCGCGAGGCTCCCGATCTCGCGCACGTACTGGCGCCACAGCGAGTCGTGGAGGCCGTAGCGCGCCTCCATGGCGTGCTGGACCGCCGCGGAGCGCCGCGCGTCGGTCGCGAACGGCCCGCCGGGCGCGGCGTGGAGGAGCAGGAAGCTCGCGGTCGCGACCACGAAGATCACCACGAGGCTCGACGCGAGCCGGCCGAGCAGGAACCGGATCATGGCGCCGGCCTGGTGTTCCACGCGGGATCGATCGCCACCCGCCACAGCGGCGGATGCGCGATCACGTTGATCGCGTAGTTCTTCACGTACGGCTTCACGAGCTGCTTCTGCGTGTAGACGTAGATCGGGATCACCGGGGCGTCCTCGATCATCAGCGCCTCGGCGGCGCGCAGCTTCGCGTTGCGCGCCGGCCGATCGTGGATCGTCCGCGCCTCGTCCATCAGCTGGTCGTACGCCGGGTTGCAGTAGCGACCGCGGTTGTCGGGGGTGTGGCAGCGAAACAGCGGCAGGAACTCGCTCTCGGTGTCGGCGACGTTGCCGAGGTTGCCGAGGCGCGCGATCTCGTAGTCGCCCTGCTTCGTCGCCTCGAGCATGGCGTTCCACTCCTGGGCCTCGAGCTCGACGTCGAGCCCGATCGCCGCCCACGACGCCTGCAGGTACTCGGCGATCTGTTTGTGCGCCTCGGAGCCCGCGTTGTAGATGTAGCGCAGCTTCGCCGGGACGCCGCCGGCGGCGCGCGCGAGGGCGACCTCCGCGCGGGCGCGCGCGAGATCGAAGTCGAGCCCCGGGGGTGGCACGTAGCACAGCGCCCCGGCGATCATCACGAGCGCGATCCCCGGGGTCGTCGCGGTCACGCCGCACGCCGCGCGATCGGCGGGGCTGAGCTGCGCGATCGGCGTGCCCGGGGTGAGCTGCGCCGACGGGATCTCGCTACCGTGCGTGAACCGCGGGACCTGCGTGCGATCGACGGCCAGCGCGAGCGCCCGCCGGAGGTGGCGATCGGTCAGCTTCTCGGTGTTGATCCACAGGAAGTAGATGCCGAGGTAGGGCGAGACGCTGTAATCGCGATACGCGCGCCCTCGAGTCTCGCCCGCGAGCACGGGCAGGTACGACGCCGGCACGTTGTTGGCAGCGGTCGCGTCGCAGCCGCCCGTGTAGTAGGTGTTCGCGTTCGCGGCCTGATCGTCCATCGACAGCACGGTGATCCGGTCGACCGTCACCTCCGTCGGATTCCAGTACGTCGGCGAGCGCACCAGCTCGAGGCGATCGCGCTCGTGCCACGCGACGAGGTGCATCGGGCCGCTGGTGATCACGTGCTCGGGGCGCGTCCACGCGTTCGGCCACCGGGAGACCGCCTCGGTCGGCGTCGTGCGGAGCGCGCGGTTGTCGGTCGCCGCGAGGAAGAACGGCGTTGGATCCTTGCAGGTGAACACGATCGTGTAGGGATCGACGACCCGGATGCCCAGCACCTCGGGCGCGTGCGCGAGGTCGCGGCCGTGGAGCGTCGCGGGCGTGCCGTCGGCGCGCGTGACGTGCGCCTCGACGTCGCCGTTCGGCTCGCCGGTGAGCTCGCGCGCGGGGATCCAGCCGAACACGCCCTCGACGTCGCGTGGCCAGAACACGTACGCCCACGGGCGGCCGTCGGGCGCGGGCGGCGAGATCGTCGTGCCGCTGGTCGCGATCAGCGTCACGGTGGCGCCCGCCGGAACGCGCGCGTAGCTCGCGTCGACCGCGGCGCCGAGATCGCGCAACGCGAGCGGCGCGCTGGCGGTGCGCGCGGCGAGGTCGGGGAGCGCGTCGTCGACGACCGTGACGACCTCGCCGGTCGCGCGCACCGCGAGGGTCTTGCGGGTGAGGTAGCCGGTCGCGTTCTCGAGCGGCGCGAGGTTGTCGCTGTTCGGCGAGCCCGTGAGCGGGTGGACGACGCGCATCGCGGCGAACGCGACGTCGTACGCGGTGACCTCGCGGCCGTTCGACCAGCGGGCGCCGTGGCGGAGGTGAAACGTCCAGATCCGGAGCGCCTCGTCGACCTCCCAGTGGGTCGCCAGGCTGGGGACCGGGAGGCCATCCATGCCGTAGGTCGTGAGCCCGTCGAACAGGGCGGTGATCACCGGCGCGCTCGTGGTGCTCGACGCACGGGCGGGATCGAGGAAGTCTGGCTCGCCGCTGTTGCACCAGCGAAAGTGACCCGGCTCGAGCCGATCCACGCGCCCGAAGTAGGGCTCGTCGGGCATCCCGCAGGCGACGAGCATCGCCAGCGTCGCCAGCGTCGGCTTTACGACATCGACGGTTCGTGCCAGCATTCCCGGGTTCTGCATCGTACCCGCGTCGTGTAGCGATGGAGCTGCTCCTCCTCGGAATCGTCGGCCTCCTGGTCACCGGCGCGGTGGTCGGAAACAGCGTCGCCAAGTCGCGCGCGTACGTGGTCGCGCGCAAGCGTCTGCGCAGCGCGCCCCAGGAGCTCGTCGACGGGGCGCTCGTCACCCTGATCGGCAAGGTCCGGGCGATCGAGACCCACCCGGCGCCGATCAGCGGCCGGCCGTGCGTCGCGGTGCACGTCAAGGCGTTCATGGGGCCGACCTGGCTGACCCGGTTCGCGATGACGCGGTTCATCCTCGAGACCCCGCACGGCGAGATCTTCGTCGAGCGCGTCGACGAGGCCGGGCTCGCGTTGCCGGCGCAGCGGATCCGCCCGCGCTACGAGATCTCGCACCGCTACCTCGTCCCGCTCGGGCGGACGCTCGCCGAGGCGAGCTGCGCGACGTTCGAGGAGACGATCGTCGAGGTCGGCGCGACGGTCGCGGTGTACGGCGTCGTCGCGACCGAGCTCGCGCCACCGTCGGGCGAGGTCGGGTTTCGCGACAGCAATCGCGTCGTGTGCCTGCGCGGCACGCCGACGGTGCAGCTCACGATCGGTCGGGTCTAGACGGCTTCCAGCGCGGCGAGCTAGGTTCGGAGGCGATGCCCGCCGACACCAAGGTTCACGTCATCGATCACCCGCTCGTGCAGCACAAGCTGACGCTGATGCGGTCGAAGGACACGAGCACCTCGAACTTCCGCAGCTTGCTCCGCGAGATCAGCATGCTGCTCGCCTACGAGGTGTGTCGCGACTTCCCGACGACGAAGATCCCGATCGAGACGCCGATCGGCCCGACGATGGCGCCGGTGCTCGACGGCAAGAAGATCGTGCTGGTGTCGATCATGCGCGCCGGCGGGGGCATCCTCGACGGCATGCTCGCGATCCTCCCGAGCGCGCGCGTCGGGCACATCGGACTGTATCGCGACCCCAAGACGCTCGCGCCGGTCGAGTACTTCTACAAGGTGCCCGAGGCGATGGGCGATCGCGACACGATCATCGTCGATCCGATGCTCGCCACCGGCAACTCGGCGGTGGCGGCGGTGGCCCGGCTCAAGGAGAGCAACCCGCGATCGATCAAGTTCGTGTGCCTGCTGACCTGCCCCGAGGGCCTCAAGACGTTCCACGACGCCCATCCGGACATCCCGGTCTACACCGCGGCGATCGACGAGCGGCTCAACGAGAAGAGCTACATCGTGCCCGGCCTCGGCGACGCCGGCGACCGGCTGTTCGGCACGAAGTAGGCCTACCAGGAACCCGAAGCTCTGAGCCGGGTTCGGTGCGAACAGTTCGCGGGCGCGTTACATGCCGGAAACATGGTTCTGGGCATGGTGGGGCATGGGGCCGATCGATACCGGGGACACCGCGTGGCTGCTGATCTCTGCCGCCCTCGTCATGATGATGACGCCGGCGCTCGCGCTGTTCTACGGCGGCATGGTGCAAGGCAAGAACGTCCTGTCGACGTTCATGCACAGCTTCTTCGCCCTCGGGCTCGTGACCGTGCAGTTCACGCTCGTCGGCTACACGCTGTGCTTCGGCACCAGCTGGCACGGCGTGATCGGCGGCCTCGACTTCATCGGCCTCGACGGCATCGATCTCGCCTCGACGTTCCCCGGCACGAAGGTCCCGACGCTCGCGTACTTCGCGTACCAGTGCATGTTCGCGGTGATCGCGCCGGCGCTGATCTCCGGCGCGTACGCCGAGCGCCTGCGGTTCCCCGCCTACGTGCTGTTCACGCTCGCGTGGACGACGCTGATCTACGATCCGATCGCCCACTGGTCGTGGGCCGCCGGTGGCTGGCTCCGCGAGCTCGGCGCGATCGACTACGCGGGCGGCACCGTCGTGCACCTGTCGTCGGGCGTGTCCGCGCTCGTCGTCGCCATCGTGCTCGGCAAGCGGCGCGGCTACCCCACCGTGCGCCACCCACCGCACGACCTGACGATGACCGTCCTGGGCGCGGGCCTCCTGTGGTTCGGCTGGTTCGGGTTCAACGCGGGTGGCGCGGGCGCCGGCGGGCTCGGGGCGGCCGCGCTCGTCAACACGCACGTCGCCGCCGCGGCGGGCGCCCTGGCATGGGGGCTCATCGAGGGCGTGCGGCTCCAGAAGACGACCGCGCTCGGGGTCATGTCGGGGCTCGTCGCGGGCCTCGTCGCGGTCACGCCGGCGAGCGGTTACGTCTCCCCGCTCGTCGCGCTCGGGATCGGCGCGGTGGCCGGGTGCGTGTGCTACGGCGCGGTGCTGGCGAAGGCCCGGTTCGGGTTCGACGACGCGCTCGATGCGTTCGGGATCCACGGCGTCGGTGGGGCGACCGGCGCGCTGCTGACCGGCGTGTTCGCGCGCGCGGCGCTCAACGAGGGGCACGGGGGTGGGCTCTCGCTGGTCGGCAAGCAAGCGCTCGGCATCGGCGCGGCGGCGGCGTGGGCGGCGATCGTCACCTACATCATCCTCAAGGTGCTCGACCGGCTCGTCGGGCTCCGCGTCGACGAGGAGGTCGAGCACGACGGCCTCGACGGCGCGCTCCACGGCGAGAGCGCGTACGCGGCCGGATCCGTGTCGCACGGCGCCTGAGGTGTATACTTCGGCGCGCGTGAAGAAGAAGATCGTGAAGCCAACCGACGAGTCGTCGTCGTCCGAGCCGCCCGCCGAAACCGCGCCGCCAGCGGTCGCGCATGGCGCGGAACCGTCGACCGATCTCGCCCCCGTCGTCGGCGGGAACCTGCGGCGCCTGCGCACGCGGCGCAGCCTGTCGCTCGAGCGGCTGGCGCAGCTCTCGGGCGTGTCGCGCGCGATGCTCGGGCAGATCGAGCTCGGCCAGAGCGCGCCGACCATCAACGTGCTGTGGAAGATCGCGCGGGCGCTCGAGGTCACCTTCTCGGCGCTGATCAGCACGCGCACGCAGTCGGGCGCGCTCGTGCTGCGGTCGAACGAGTCGAAGCTGCTGACGAGCAAGGATCGGTCGTTCTCCTCGCGCGCGCTGTTCCCGTTCGACGAGCCGCGCCGCGTCGAGTTCTACGAGCTGCGCCTCGCGGCCGGGTGCGTCGAGGATGCCGACGCCCATCCGCCGGGCACGAGCGAGAACCTCGTCGTCACGGCCGGGACGCTCGAGATCGACGTCGCGGGTGACACGCACCGCCTCGAGGCCGGCGACTCGATCCTGTTCGAGGCCGACACGCCGCACGCGTATCGCAACCCTGGCAAGGTCGAGAGCGTGATGTACCTCGTGATGACCTACGCCGAGGAGATCGGCTAGCAAGGTCAGCGCCCGAGGAGCGCCTTGGCGTGGGCGAGCCCGATCGCCTGGGCCTCGGCCTGGTCTTCCATCGTCGTGACCTTCGCGCTCGCGCCGGTGAACGCGACGTAGGCGACGTCGGCGTTCGTGCCGCCCGTCGACGGATCGGGATCGATCCCGAGGACCTCGGCCATCCGGTACGACGCCTCGCCGATGACCGTCGACGGCCCGAGATCACCGATCACGCCGTACGCGACCTGGTCGGCGTAGATCACGGCGACGATGGAGCCGAGCGCCAGCCCGGCGGACTGGTAGTTGAAGCGCGTGCTCTTCACGGGCACGACGACGTAGGGCAGGGTCGCGGCGTCGAGCGGGTTGCCCATCGAGTCGGACGCGGCGGTCTGGTTCTGGTAGGACGGATCGGTCGACAGGTTGCACGCCGTCGACATCTTGCCGTCGCAGTCGACGTCGAGATCCGCCGTCCAGAACACCGCGGTCGGCAGGCCGCAGATCGAGATGTTCGCCGTTCCACCGGCGTCGCGCGCGAACATGCCTCCGACGACGGTATCGCAGCTCGCGATCGCGGCGCGGAGCTCGGCGGCGGTGGGATCGCCCGGCGCGTCGACCGTGGATGCATCGGGCCCTGGCGCGTCGGGCCCTGGCGCATCGGGCGACGACGACGGGTCGCTCCCGCAGGCCGCCGGAGAGACGAGAAGAAGGACGAGGGAGTGGGCGAGCCCGACGCGCATGCGCGCGCGACCCTAGCGCAGAACGGCGGGGTGCGTGACGATGTAGCCCACGACCGCGAGCACGAGTAGGGCGAGCAGGGCGAGCAGGACCACCTTGCCGCGGCCGGTGGTCGGCGCGGTCGGCCGGGAGATCGTCGGGTGGTGGCTCGGGGTGGCCGGCTCCGGCGTGAACGCCGCGATGATCGGCACCGCGCCGGGCATGCCGGGCACCGGCGTCGGCATCCGATGCATGCCGACGTTGGTCGACGCGCGGACGGGGGACATCCGCGACGGCGGCGGCGGCAGGGGTTCGGCGGGCAGCACCGACTGTCCGGGCCGGTCGACGTGGGTCGGGATCGGGGCCGACGCGTCGTCGGGTGGCAGCGGTTCCGACGGGATGATCCGACGATAGACGAAATCCTGAGGTCGCGCGGCACAATCGGCGGACGCCCCGTGCCCGGAGAGCCACCGCCGTGAAATAACCGCCGCCATGTCAGGTCCGAAAGGTGCGCGCGGTCGTCGGTTCGAAGGCGCGCTCGACGAGAAAGCCGCCGCCCTCAACGCCTCGGTCGACTTCGATCGACGCTTGCTGCCGTTCGACGTCCAGGGCTCGATCGCCCACGCCCGGATGCTCGGGGCGCGGGGCGTGATCACGCTCGCCGACGTCGACAAGATCGTCCACGGGCTGGCGTCCGTCGAGGCGCGGCTCGCGAGCGGCTAGCTCCCGTGGGACGACGCGCTCGAGGACGTCCACATGAACGTCGAGGCGCGCCTGATCGACGAGATCGGCGACGCCGGCCGGCGGCTCCACACCGGGCGCAGCCGCAACGATCAGGTCGCCACCGATCTGAAGCTCTACACCCGCGCGTCGGCGCTGCAGATCATCGACAGCCTCACCGACCTCCGGCGCGCGCTCGTCCGGCAGGCGGGCGCGCACGTCAGCACGGTGATGCCGGGCTACACGCACCTGCAACGCGCGCAGCCGGTGCGCCTCGCCCACCACCTGCTCGCGTACGAGACGATGTTCGCGCGCGACGCGCGACGGTTCGCCTCGGTGATCCACGAGATGCCGTCGCCGCTCGGCTCGGGCGCGCTCGCCGCGACGACGGTGCCGATCGATCGCGAGGCGACCGCGGCCGCCCTCGGGTTCCACGGCGTGACGACGAACTCGCTCGACGCGGTCGGCGATCGCGACTTCGCGATCGATCTGGCCAACGCGTGCACGATCGCCCAGCTGCACCTGTCGCGGCTCGGTGAGGAGATCGTCTTGTGGACGAGCCAGGAGTTCGGGTTCGCCAGGTCCGGCGAGGCGTACAGCTCGGGCTCCTCGCTGATGCCGCAGAAGATGAACCCGGACATCGCGGAGCTGCTGCGCGCCAAGGTCGGTCGCACGATCGGCTCGTGGGTCACCCTCGTCACCGTGGTGAAGGGCCTGCCGCTCGCCTACAACAAGGACCTCCAGGAGACCCAGGAGCCGCTCTACCAGGTGGTCGAGACCCTGCTGACGACCGCCGACGTCGCGCGCGGGTTGATCGCGTCGCTGCGGTTCGACGTCGAGCGGATGCGCGCCGCGGTCGGCGCCGGGCACCTGCTCGCGACCGAGCTCGCCGAGTACCTCGTGACCAAGCAGGTGCCGTTCCGCGAGGCGCACGACGTGGCCGGCGCGCTCGTCCGCGTCGCGATCGACCGGGGCGTCGAGCTCCCGCAGCTCGCGCTCGCCGACCTCCAGGCGGTCCATCCCGCGTTCGCCGCGGACGTCGCGGACTGGCTCGACGTCGAGCAGGCGATCGATCGCCGCGACGTCGTGGGCGGGCCCGCCCGGGCGCGCGTCACCGCGGAGCTCGATCGCCTCGTGCGCGAGCTGGGGATCTAGTATGAAGCGGCATGGTCGCCGCTCCGTTCGAGTACCGAGGTAACGAGCTCTACTGCGAGGGTGTCTCGCTCGCCCGGATCGCCGCCGAGGTCGGCACCCCGGTCTACGTCTACAGCAAGGCCGAGCTCGAGCGCGCGTATCGCGCGTTCGACGCCGCCCTCGACGGGATCCCGCATCGCGTGTGCTACGCGGTGAAGGCGAACTCGTCGCTCGGCGTGCTCTCCGTGCTCGCGAAGCTCGGCGCCGGCGCCGACATCGTGTCGGCGGGGGAGCTGTTCCGCTGGCAGAAGGCCGGCGGCGATCCGGCCAAGGTCGTGTTCTCGGGCGTCGGCAAGACGCCGGGCGAGATGCGCGCCGCGCTCGCCGCGGGCATCGCGTGGTTCAACGTGGAGAGCGTCGAGGAGCTGCACGTGCTCGACGCGGTCGCCCGCGGCGAGGGCCTGCGCGCGCGGTGCGCGCTGCGCGTCAACCCCGACGTCGATCCCGAGACCCATCCCTACATCTCGACGGGCCTCAAGACGAACAAGTTCGGCATCTCGATGGCCGAGGCCCGCGCGCTCGCGACGACCGCCAAGACGATGACCGGCGTCGAGCTCGTCGGCGTCGACTTCCACATCGGCTCGCAGCTGACCAAGACGTCGCCGTTCACCGACGCGATCGCGCGGCTCGTCGAGCTCGTCCAGGACCTCCAGCGCGACGGCGTCAAGCTTCACCACGTCGACATCGGCGGTGGCCTCGGCATCGACTACGGCAAGGCCGATACGGCGGCGCCGCCGAGCCCCGCGGAGTACGGCGTCGCGGTGCGCGCCGCGCTCGCGCCGCTCGCCGCGCTCGGCGTCGAGCTCGTCACCGAGCCGGGCCGCGTGATCGTCGGGCAGGCCGGCGCGCTGGTCACGCGCGTGCTGTATCGCAAGCGCAACGAGGCGAAGCACTTCACGATCATCGACGGCGCGATGAACGACCTCATGCGCCCGGCGCTGTACAACTCGTATCACCCGATCAAGCCGGTGGTCGATCCGCACCGCCCGACGATCACGACCGACGTCGTCGGGCCGGTGTGCGAGACCGGCGACTTCATCGCCCGGGATCGCGAGCTCCCCGAGCTCGCCGCCGACGAGCTGGTCTGGATCGGCGCCGCCGGCGCCTACGGCGCGACGATGTCGTCGAACTACAACACGCGCCCGCGCGCGCCCGAGGTTCTCGTCGACGGCGATCGCTACACGGTGATCCGCGCGCGCGAGACCCTCGAGCACCTGATCGCGGGCGAGCGGCTCGCGTAGCGGTCCGCCGATGCAGCTGCTGCCGAGCCCGTTCGACGCGCAGTTCTACGGGCTGCGGATCGGCCGGCTCGTCGCCACGCCCGGCGACGACTCGGCCGCGCTCGCGGCGACGATCGCCACCGCCGCCGACTACGACGTGCTGTTCGTGCGCGTCCGCGCCGACGATCCGCTCCACCCGGCGCTCGCGCTGCGCGCGCCGGTGATCGACACGCTGATCGGGTGTCGGCTCGACGCGGGACCGGCGCGCGCGCCCGCGCCGGCGATCCCGGCGGGGATCACCATCGCGGAGCACCCTCGGCTGAGTGACGAGGCGGATCTCGCGGCGGCGGCCGCGATCACCGCCGCGGGCATCCACACCTCGCACCTGCACGCGGATCCGCGACTGCCGATCGACCAGACGCGCGCGCTGTACGGGGTGTGGGGGCGTAACGACGTGGCGGGGCGAGCGGATCACGTGATCGTCGCGCGGGGCGTGGGTGGCGAGCTCGTCGGCTTCGTCGGCGTGATCGTGGTGGGTGGGAGCGCGCTGGTCGATCTCATCGTCGTCGCGCCCGCGTGGCAAGGTCGCGGTGTGGGTGGTGCGCTGCTCGCTGCGTTCATCACCTGGGTCGACGCCCGGTCCCTCGTCGGGACGCTCAGCACGCAGCGCGACAATCCGTCACTGCGGCTCTACCAGCGGTGCGGGTTCGTCCCGATCGACACCCACGTCACGTTCCACCTCTGGCTGCGCTGACAGGCAGAGCACCTTCGCGCCCGTCGCGTGCGCGACCGTCGCGAGGTCGACGCAGACCGCGAGGATCGGGGCGTCCTCGCCACCCTCGGCGTGATACGCGAGCGCCTCGCGGCCGATCGAGCGTGCATCGAGCCGCAGCGAGCGCAGCTCGTGGTTTGGATCGTAGGGCACGAGCGTGACCTCGTCCCCGCGGGCCGTGCGCCCGGTCACCCGGGCGTACGCCAGATCGACGATCGCGGGCGCGTCGCAGCGGTTGGCGAACTCGTAGGCGACGATCGCGGCGCCCTCGTGATCCCGGCGGCGCTCCACCGCGAGATCGAGGCATCCAGCCGTGGCGTGCATTCCGGGGAACGTGTGCCCCGGCGCGACGAACGATCCTGGCGTGTACGAGCAGGCGCCGAGGAGTGTCAGCCCGACGAGGACGATGCGCATCACGACTCCCTTCACGCAACATCCGCGCCTCGCGCGCGCTGCCGCAAGCCGTGAGAATCACGTGGGGTAATGATCGCAATGCGGTGGACCCGGTGTCGAAGCCCTGACGCGAATCTCGGGTCCGAGAAACTCTGATAAGCTGTGAGGAATGGAGGAGCGGCAGGCCCTGCGTGCCGAGCTGGAGGCCACGCGCGCCGAGCTCCGGATCGCACGACAGCTCGTCGACGCGGCGCCGGCCTTGATGGGCTACTGGGACCGCGACCTGCGATGTCGCCAGGCCAATCGTGCCTACCTCGCGTGGCTCGGGCGACCTCCGGAGGAGCTCCTGGGGAAGTCGATGCCCGAGGTGCTCGGGCCGCTGTTCGAGTTGAATCGGCCGTACGTCGAGGGCGTGCTCCGCGGCGAGGCCCAGCAGTTCGAGCGCGAGCTTCCCGCGTCGAACGAGGGGCTCGCGCGCCACTGCCTCGCGCACTACACCCCGGACATCGTCGACGGCACCGTCGTCGGCTTCTTCGTCCTCGCCACCGATATCTCGGCGCGTCGCAGGGTCGAGGTCGAGCTGAGCGCCACCGAGGCGCGGTTCCGCGCGATCTTCACGGCAAGCCCGCTCGCGATCACGATCACCGAGGCCGGACGGTTCGTCGCGGTGAACTCGGCGTTCGAGCAGGTGTTCGGCTGGACCGAGGCGAGCGTGCTCGGCCGCACCGCGAGCGAGCTCGGGATGTTCGACCATCCGCCCGAGGTGCTCGAGCGGGTGGCCCGCGGCGCGGGTGGCATGGATCCTCGCCGGATCCCGATGACCGTGATCGGTCCCGATGGCACGCGACGCGACGCCCTGGTCTCCACCGCCCAGCTCACGCTCGGCGCCCGGGTGAGCACGATCTCCGTCGCGATCGATCTCACCTCCGAGCGTGCGATCGAGCGCGAGCTGCGCGCCAGCGAGGCCCGCCTCCGCGCCATCTTCGAGGCGGTTCACGACGGCCTCTTCATCGTCGACGATCACGGCGTCGTGGTCGACGCGAATCGGGGGGCGTGCCAGCAGCTCGGCCTCGAGCGGGCGGCGTTGATCGGCATGCCGATCTCGGCGATCTCGGCCCGCCCGAACTTCGATCCTCGCCCCGCGCTGGCCGAGGTCGCACGGCTGGGGTTCGTCGCCTACGAGACCACCCACCGCCGGGCTGATGGGTCGGCGTTCCCGGTGGATCTGGTGCTGTCCTCGCTCGGCGACTCGGGGATCGTCGGCATCGCCCGCGACGTCACCGAGCGCCACCACGTCGAGGCGGCGCTGCGCCGCTCGGAGCGTCGCTACCGGGTGCTGGTCGAGAACCTGCCGGGCATGGTGGCGATCCTCGTCGACCGCGATCTCCGGATCGTCCTGGTGGATGGGCCCGCGATGCAAGAGGGGTTCAGCAAGGCGCAGATGGAGGGCCAGCTCCTCCACGACGCCGTGCCTGCCTCCTTCGCCGCGGCGGTCGAGCCCAACATCCGCGCGGGCCTCGCCGGTCGCTCGTTCGTCGTGGAGATCCCGTGGGCGGAGGGGATCACCTATCGATACGAGTACTGCCCGCTGCGAACCGAGCAGGGTGAGGTCGAGATGGTCTTGATCCTCGGGCAGGACATCTCCGAGCGCGCGCGGGCCTCGGCGGCGCTCGCCGCCAGCGAGCTGCGGTTCCGGACCCTCAGCGAGGCGTCACCGGTGGGCGTGTTCTACGCCGATGTCGCCGGTCACAACACCTACGCCAACGCGCGGTGGGCGGCGATCACCGCGCGCGGCCCGGCGGCCACGCTCGGCGATGGCTGGCTGGCCGCGCTCGAGCCCGCGGATCTGGCGCGCTGGCGCACGTTCGTCGCCGAGGGCGACGAGCTCGTGCTCGAAGCACCACTGCGGGTCGCCAGCGCATCGCGGTGGGTGAAGCTCCGCGTCGCACGCGTTCGCGACGCGGTCGGGGCGACGCTCGGGTTGGTGGGCACCCTGGACGACCTGACCGAGCGCCGTCAGCACGCCCTGGATCTCGAGCAGCGCAACGACGAGCTCACGCGCTTCACCTACACGGTCTCGCACGACCTCCGTAGTCCGCTGGTGACGATCAAGACCTTCGTCGGATACCTCGCCCAGGATCTGGCCGACGGTCGTGCGGCGAAGATCGAACAGGATCTCGGCTTCATCCGCACCGCCGCGGATCGCATGAGCCGGCTCCTCGACGAGCTGCTCGAGCTGTCGCGGGTCGGCCGCAAGGTGCACGCGCCCATCGAGGTGTCGCTGCGCGAGCTGGTCGACGAAGCGCTGGTCATGGTCCAGGGGCAGATCGTCGCGACCGGCGCGCGGATCGACCTGGTGACGCCGTCGGTGATCGTGGCCGGCGAGCGGGTCCGGCTCCTCGAGGTCTTCCAGAACCTGATCGACAACGCGCTCAAGTTCGTGCCGCCGGGGGAGCGCCCGCGGGTCGAGATCGGCGCCGAGCTCGGCGGGCCCGAGCCCGTGCTGTTCGTGCGTGACCACGGCATTGGCATCGATCCCCGCTACCAGCACAAGCTGTTCGGGTTGTTCGAGAAGCTCGATCCCGCGGCGCCGGGGACCGGGATCGGCCTGGCGCTCGTCAAGCGCATCATCGAGGTGCACGGCGGTCGCATCTGGGTGGACTCGGCCGGCGTGGGACACGGGGCGACGTTTCGATTCACGCTTCCGGGGACGCTTTCAGGAGGGCCCACCTGATGGATGGAAGACCGATCGTGATCTTGCTGGTCGAGGATGACGTGGCCCACGCGGAGATCGTGCGCCGCAACCTCGAGAGCTTTCGCGTCGCCAACGCGCTGATCCATCTCCCGGACGGCCAGCAAGCCCTCGACTATCTGGAGGCGAGCAGCGCCGGCACGGTGTCGCGCCCCGATCTCGTCCTGCTCGATCTCCGGCTCCCCAAGGTCGATGGCCTCGAGGTGCTCGAGCGCCTCAAGGCGAACGAGGCGTTGTCGAACATCCCGGTGGTGATCCTCACCACGTCGGATGCCGAACGTGACGTCGTCGCGGCGTACCAGCGCGGCGCCGTCAGCTACCTGACCAAGCCGGTCGACTTCGGCAAGTTCGTGGAGTTGATGGAGGCTTTCGGCTTCTACTGGCTGGTCTGGAATCGATTCCCGAGCCCATGACCGCTCTGCCCTGGCTGCTGATCGTCGAGGACGACCACGCCCACGCGGCCGCGATGACGCGCGCGCTCGAGCTTGATGGGCGTTACCGCACGCGCCACGTCACGTCGCTCGCGGCCGCGCGTCACGAGATCGCGGCCAGCCCACCCGCGCTCGTGCTGGCCGATCTGAACCTGGGCGATGGCCGCGCGTTCGAGCTCCTGCCTGGGCCGCTGGCCGAAGCGCCGTTCCCGATCCTGGTGCTGACCAGCCACGGCGACGAGCACGCCGCGGTGCTGGCGATGCGGTCGGGCGCGCTCGACTACCTCGTCAAGTCGCCCGACACCTTCGCGAGCTTGCCGCAGACCGTCGAGCGCGCGCTGCGCGAATGGCGCCATATCCTCGAGCGCCGCGCGGCCGAGCAGGCGCTGCGCGAGAGCGAGGCGCGGTTTCGCGTGCTGTTCGAGGCTGCGCCCGACGCGATCGTGATCCACGACGCCGACGGTCGGGTGCTCGACTGCAACCGTGCCGCCGAGCTCCTCGTCGGGCGGCCGCGGGGCGAGCTGGTGGGTGGCGCGCTGTTGCCCGCACCCGGGCTGTCCGCCGCGGATCGCGACCGCTGCGTCGCGCACCTCGGGGACCTCCGCGCCGGCCGCCCGATCGGCCCCGACGTCATCACGTTCACCCGCGCGGATGAGCGCGTGCTCGACATCGAGCTGCGCGCCGTGCCCCTCCAGCTGCAGGGCACGTCGGTGGCGCTGGCGATCGCCCGCGACGTCACGGCGCGACGCCTGGCTCAGGAGGCGCACCGCCGGCTCGAGGATCAGCTGCGTCAGGCGACGAAGATGGAGGCGATCGGCAGGCTCGCCGGCGGGGTCGCGCACGACTTCAACAACATCTTGACCGTGATCCTCAGCTACACGGAGGTGCTGTTGCTCGACGCGCCGGCCACGAGCGTGAGGCACGCCGATCTGACGCAGATCCAGGAGGCCGCGAAGCGAGCCGCGAGCCTCACCATGCAGCTGCTCGCCTTCAGCCGGAAGCAGGTGATCGAGCCCGTCGTGATCGATCTGCACGAGCTGCTGGCGACGTCGACCCGGATGTTGTGTCGGATGATCGGCGAGGACGTCCACCTCGGCGTGGACTCCGGGCGTTCGTCGGGAACGATCCTCGCCGATCGCAGCCAGCTCGAGCAGGTGCTGATCAACCTCGCGGTCAACGCGCGCGATGCGATGCCCGCGGGTGGCAAGCTGGTGTTCTCGACCCGAGACATAGTCGTCGACGCCGAGGCCAGCAGCGGCGCCGACGGCGAGCTCGTCGCCGGGACCTACGTGCAGCTGTCGGTCACGGACGACGGCGTCGGCATGTCCGCCGAGGTCCTCGAGCACATCTTCGAGCCGTTCTACACGACCAAGCCACTCGGCCAGGGCACGGGCCTCGGCCTCTCCATGATCTACGGGATCGTCCGTCAGAGCGGCGGCTTCCTGCGGGTGCGTTCCACGGTCGGCGCCGGGACGACGTTCGACCTGTACTTCCCACGTCACGACCAGGCCCCGGTCGTGCACACGGCGCGTACGTCGGTGAGGTCCCGCCTGCCGGGTGGCCACGAGCGCGTGCTGATCGTCGAGGACGAGCCGGCGATCCGGAACCTCGCCGGACGGCTCCTGCGTAGCCACGGCTACGAGGTCGCGCTCGCGTGCACCGGCGAGGAGGCCGTGGCGCTCGTGGACAGCGGGCTGGTGCCGCACCTCCTCGTGACCGACGTCATCCTGCCCACGCTCAACGGCCGCGAGGTCTACGACCAGCTGGCCGCGCGCGACCGGAACCTGCGCGTGCTGTACACCTCGGGCTACCCGGCTGACGTCATCGCGCGCCACGGCGTGCTCGACGCCAGCACCCACTTCCTGCAGAAGCCGTTCACGAGCGAGCTGCTGATGCAGAAGGTCCGCGACGTGCTCGACAGCTGAGTCAGCTGTCGGCGAGGACGATGATCTTGTCGCCGGCGCCGAGCGTGACGCTGGCGCGCTTCGACGGGTTCACGACCACGCCGAAGGCGGCGAGCGGATCGCGGGCCGACTTGCCGAGCCGGTAGCCGATCGCGACCTGGTTGCGCTGCATCGCCGCCTCGCACACGGTGCCGAACTTCATCTCTCCCGGCGTGACGTACTCGCTCGCGGGCTTGAGATACAGCTCGTGACCCGACGGGCTGAACAGCTCGTCGAACACCTTCACGAGGTGGGGATTCTCGGCGATCTGCGACACCATCAGCGACACCAGCGTGTTGCTGACGATGAAGTCGTCGGCCTCGGCCACGGCCGCGAGATCGCGGTTCTGGATGTCGAGGATCTCGCTCGTGATCGGCACGTTCGTCTGCTCGCGGCGCGCGATGTCGCGCAGGTGGAGCAGCGCGACGGTCGTGCGGGCGTCCGCCATCTCCTGCGAGCGGTTCGCCGACTCGGAGAGCACGAGGATGTGATCGAAGCGCGCGAGGTCGAGCGACTCGAGCAGGAGCCGGTCGGTGATATCGCCGATCTGGCTGTCGACGGTCATGTGCTCGAGCTTCGCGATCGGCTCCGGATCGGGCGCGACCTCGCCGACGACGATGGTCGTGCTCCCGGCCGCGACGTAGGCGTCGAGCTCGGTGAGGACTGGGCCGAGCCGCGTGCACGAGCCGAGCACGAGCGTGCGCTCGGGGATGCGGTCGCGCGGGGCCGGCGGGGCGACGATCGCGGTGCGGTCGAAGCCGCCCTGGCCATCGAGCAGGAGGGTCGAGTCATCCTCGCTGACCGCGACGATCTGATCGCCCGCGGCGTGCGGCCGCTCGAACGGCGGCGGCAGCAGCATCTCGCCGC
>JAPLLF010000486.1 GCA_026387715.1 Pseudomonadota bacterium | reverse complement strand
CCGACCGACCTGCGCGACCAGAACGATCGCGTGAAGATCATGTCCGTTGCCCTCGAATGAGCGATAGGGGTATGACCCTGACCATGACCAGTCCCCGAAGCGTTGACGAGCTCGCGGACGAGTTCCGTCGCGCACCGCGCGTGCTGGTCGATCTCGAGGTCGACTACGGCCACGAGGACAACTACCTGTTCGCCTACATCACGAACATCTCGGCCACCGGGATCTTCGTGCACACGACCACGCCCGAGGAGCCCGGCACGCACCTCAACCTTCGGTTCGACACGCTCGAGCTCGAGGGCGAGGTCATCTGGGTCAACCCGTATCGGCCTGGCGCCCCCGACAACCTCCACCCCGGGATGGGGGTGCGCTTCATCGATCTCGACGACGCCGGGCGCGACCGCCTGATCACGCTCGTCCGACGATTCGCCTATCTGACGTAACAGGTGCAAGCATGGCCATTCTCTGTGGTTCCGATCTGTCCGCGGCGAGCATCGAGGCGCTCGCCATCTCCATCGCGCTCGCGACCAGGCGCGGCGACACCGAGGTCGTGGTCCTGCACGTCGTCGACCCCGCGGGGCTCGAGAACGGCGCGATCGATCAACAGTTCGCGATGCAGAAGGCCGCGCTCGAGGCGATCGTCGCGAAGCAGTCGAACCCCGGGCGGCTCGAGCTGCGCGCCGAGGTCCGCGTCGGGCCGCCGGATCAGACGCTGGCCGGCACCGCCGAGACCGAGGGCTGCGACCTCGTCGTGATCGCGGCGGCGTCGACCGCGGGCGGCTCGCTGATCCAGCTCGGGACCACCGCGCAGCGGGTCGTCGCGCTGACCACCGTGCCCGTGATCCTGGTGCGCGATCCGGCCCCGTGGCTGGCGTTCGCCCGCGGCGAGCGCACCCTTCGCGTGCTGCTCGGCATCGATGATTCGCCGCTCTGCGAGCTCGGGATCCAGTGGATCAAGGCGCTCCGCGCGATCGGCTCCGTCGACGTGGTGCTCGGGGCGATCTACTACCCGGACGACGCGTGCGCGCGCTACGGCCTCGAGTTCAACTCGCTGCTCGATGTCGATCCGGAGCTCGAGAAGCTCATCGCCCGCGACCTCCTCCGCCGGTTCGGCGAGGGTGGCCACGGCGCGCTGGTCGCGCGCGCCAAGCGCGGCCTCGGGCGCATCGGCGATCACCTCCTCGAGCTCGCGCGCGACGAGCAGGTCGACGCGATCATCGTCGGGACGACCCAGAAGACCGGCCTCGGTCGGCTCGGCTCGGTGTCGTCGGTCATCGTGCACGACGCCCCGCAGTCCGTGATCTGCGTGCCGCCGGGCGCGGCGATCAGCGCGACCTCGCTGCCGACGATGCGCACGGCGCTCGTGGCCACCGACCTGTCGTCGTTCGCCAATCGCGCGGCCCCGTACGCGTGCGCCGTCGTGCCCGCGGACGGCACCGTCCACGTGCTCTACGTCGCGTCCGAGGATCTCGAGTTCGACGAGGCCGACACCACCCGGCAGCTCGAGCGGCTCGTGCCGCCGAGCACTGGTCGTCGCGTCGTCACCCACATCGTGCGCGCGGACGATCCCGCCGTGGCGATCGCGCAGACCGCCGCGCGGATGGCCGTCGATGTCATCTGCATCGCCTCGCACGGTCGCTCGGGGATCACGCGGGCGCTGGTCGGCTCGGTCGCCGACAAGCTGCTGCGGGCGACCCGGCTCCCCGTCCTCGTGCTACGCCCTTCCTAGTGATGAAGAGGATGACGATGTTCGCGGTCGCGCTCGCCGTCGCCGCCTGCGGCAACAAGTCCGAGACCGCCCCGCCGCCCCTCCCCGTCCCGGTCACCGCTGGCTCGGCCGCGCCCACCCCGGTAGGCCCCACGGCGACCAACAGGTCCGAGGTCACCGACAACGACAAGACGCTCGTCGTCAACGCGGCCCAGATCGACGCCGCCGACATGACGTTCAACGCCCCGAGCGGCGAGCGAGTGCCGGTCGCGGTCGCCAAGCGCGGCGACGGCACGTGGAAGGTCGACGTCACCGTCGGCGGCAAGCCGTTCGAGACCATCGACACCGGGCTCGCGATCACCAAGGAAGCCGCCAGGTCCATCCCGATCGCCTCGGTCGTGCGGATCCAGAACACGGTCGTCGTCGTCGCCGGCACGCGCTCGACGAGCGAGCCCCCGACCTCCCACTTCGACGCCCGCGTGCTGGCCTGGGACGGCAAGGCGCTCGTGCTGTCGAAGCGGATCGTGTTCGATCACGTCCCGACGCCGGCCGCCGAGGTGATCGACACCCACGAGAACGCCGGCCGGCCGTGAGCCCCCCCCCCGTATCGACGCCGACGCCGACGCCGACGCCGACGCCGACGCTGACGAAGGGGATCGGCGGACGACGGCTACTGTTCGGGCTGCTCGTGGTGTTCCTCATCGCCGTCGTGCCGTCGGTGATCGTGCCGACCCTGATGTGCCGGCAGCCGGATCCCGTGCTCGACGATCTGGGCGAGCTCCCCCCGACGATCGCCCTGATCGACGAGCGCGGCGCGCCGATCGATCGCGCGGCGTTCCTCCACCACGCGACGATCGTCAGCTTCATCTTCACCCGCTGCGACACGATCTGCCCGGTGACGTCGATGAAGTTCTCGCGGATGCAGGACCACCTGTTCGACGTCGCGCATCGCGTGAAGCTGCTGTCGATCTCGGTCGACCCGACGTACGACACTCCGGAGCGCCTGCTCGCCTACGCCCAGCGCTTCCACGCCGAGCCCAAGAGCTGGCGGTTCGCGACCGGCCAGCTCGACGAGATCAGGCGCCTCGTCGAGGGTACGTTCGCCGACTCGATGGAGCGCCGCCAGGACCTCCCGTCGGGCGTACCGAACCTCGGACACAACGGCTACTTCGTGCTCGTCGATCCAGCCGGCCACCTCCGCGGGTTCTACGACTCGCGCGACATCGGCCGCCTCGACCAGCTCGAGCACGACGCCCGGTTCCTGTCGCGCACGATGAAATGACCTATGCTGGCGGCCGGTGAACACCGCGCTCCACATCACCCAGCTCGTCGTCGGGATCGTCGTCCTGTACGGCGGCGCGGCGTGGTTGATCCGCGGCTCGGCGGGGCTCGCGCGCACGTTCGGCGTCAAGCCGCTCGTGATCGGGCTCACGGTCGTCGCGTACGGCACGTCGGCCCCGGAGCTCGCCGTCGCGACCAAGACGGCGCTCGCCAACAGCCAGCCGATCGCGCTCGGCACCGTGATCGGCTCGTGCGCCGCGAACATCTCGCTGATCCTCGGCATCACCGCGCTGATCGCGCCGCCGACGATCGACGGCCGCATCATCCGGCGCGAGGTGCCGATCCTCGTCGGCTCCGCGATCGCCGTGCCCCTGCTGCTCCGCGACGGCATCCTGTCGCGCGTCGAGGGCATCCTGCTGATCGCGTGCGCGCTCGTGTTCACGATCGTCACGCTCACCGTGTCCGCGCGGCTCGATCCCGACGATCAAGTCGACTGGGATCCCGGCGACGGGCAGCGCGCGAGCGACGCCGACGCGAGCGGCGCGGATCTCGGGGGCCGCGCGCGCCCGCGCACCAAGCGCAGCACCTCGATCGTGCTGTCGATCGTCGGGCTCGTCCTGCTCGTCGCCGGCTCCGATCTGTTCGTGCGCGGAGGTCGCCAGCTCGCCGCCGAGGTCAACATGTCCGAGCGCATGCTCGGGCTCACCGTGATCGCGCTCGGCACCTCGCTCCCGGAGCTGATCGGCTCGATCGTGGCGGCCACCCGCGGCCACGCTGCGCTCGCGGTCGGCTCGGTGATCGGATCGAACCTCCTCAACGTCTTCCTCGTGCTCGGGATCACAGCCTACCTGTCCCCGATCAACCTGGGCGAGCGCATGCACGTGGTCGATCTGGTCGGCCTGGTGGTGATCACCCTGCTCGGGGTCATCACCCTGCGGGGATCTCGCAAGATCTCGCGGTTCGAAGGCCTGATGCTGATCCTGGCCTACTTCGCGTTTCTGACAGCCTGCGCCCTGTTCTAATATCCTTTCATTCAGAGTACTTGCGTCGATAGCCGGACCTCTCGATCGTTGCGGCGGCCGGGTCTCGCTTCGGGCCAGCAGTGGACAGAAGACGAAGGCTTCTGGAAGAGCCCCTTGTTCGCGTAGAACGACCGCCATGAACCGCGTTGCAACGCTCGGCCTGTTCACGCTGCTCTCGATCCCATCCATCTCCTCGGTCGCGCTCGCGGATCGACAGATGGGACCGATGGTCCCCGACGCCAAGGGCCACATCCGCACGTACGTGATGGTCGATCCGGACACCAACCCGACGATCCCGACGAGCGAAGGCACCGCCGAGGGCGGGATCCCGGGCATCTCGCACGTCATCTACCTAAACAACTGCAAGCCGGGCGGCTGCGCGCTGACCCCGGGTGGCAACGGTCCCGCGGGGCAGTCGAGCATCATCGGCGGCGCGGTCAACATCGCCGCCTACAGCGGCAGCGACGCGGTCTGGCAGCAGGTCGTCCAGTGCGTGAAGGACACCTACCAGCCGTTCGGCGTCACCATCGTCACCACGCGCCCGGCCGGCGGCAACTACCACACCGCCATCGTCGCCGGCTCGCCCGGTCAGGCCGGCATGGACCCCGGCGTGCTCGGCGTGTCGCCGTTCAGCTGCGGCTTCCTCGAGAACGCGATCTCGTTCACGTTCGCCAACGAGACCCCTGGCAACGTCGCGGACCAGTGCTGGACGGTCGCGCAGGAGACCGCCCACTCGTGGGGCCTCGATCACAAGTTCGACAACAAGGACCCGATGACGTACCTGCAGTCGGGTCCGGCGCTCAAGCGGTTCCAGAACGCGGCGGGCTCGTGCGGCGAGTACTCGGCGCGCGCCTGCCAGTGCGGCGGCAACACGATGAACTCGTACGCCGAGGTCCTCGCGACGTTCGGCGCCGCGGCGCCCGACACGGTCCCGCCGACGGTCGTGGTGTCGGCGCCCGCGGACGGCTCGACCCAGGAGCCGGGCTTCGCGATCCGCGCGACGGTCAGCGACGACGTCGGCCTCACCGAGGTCGAGGCGAAGGTCGACGGCATGTCGGTCGGCAAGGTCTACGCGTTCCCGTTCGTGTGGAACGCGCCGGCGACGCTCGCGATGGGCAGCCACCGCGTCGAGGTGGCCGCCAAGGATCTGATGGGCAACGTCACCAAGAAGACCGTCAACGTCGTCTACGGCTCGAAGTGCACGGC
>JAPLLF010000717.1 GCA_026387715.1 Pseudomonadota bacterium | reverse complement strand
GGCGCCACGTCGCGGGGGATATCCTGAACAACGCGGTCTCGACCGACATCAACACCATCCCGACCGATCTGATCGAGCGGGTCGAGATTGTGACCGGGGGAAGCTCCGCGGTCTACGGATCGGACGCGATCTCGGGCGTCGTCATGCTCGACGCCAAGACCGTCTACGTGGAGCTGCGGCGGGCGGGCACGCCGACGCTCGTGCGCTGGCAGGTCGACGGCGATCTCAAGGGTGCGCGCCGCGCCGCGCTCGATCTGCCGACGCGGTTGCCGTCGGTCGCGCCGGTGGCCGATCCGATCGTCGCGACGATCGCGCGCGTCGACGACACGCACCTCGAGATGCCGCGCGCGACGGCGGACAAGCTCACCGCGGATCCCGTGACGTACACCAAGGGGGTGCGCGGGTACGCGTCGTACGGTGGCATCGAGGGCTTCCGGATCTACGCGATCCGGCCGGGCTCGGTGCTCGCTGCGATCGGGATCGCCAACGGGGACACCGTGCGGACCGTGAACGGCGCGAAGGTGACGTCGGTCGATCAGCTCAACGAGCAGCTCGCCGCGATCAAGGCGGCCTCCGCGTGGACGCTCCAGCTCGAGCGGCGTGCGGCGCCGCTGACGATCACGATCACGGTGAAGTAGGCGAAGCCTGCGAGCCCGGCTTTCGCTGGTGGATGGTGCGCGAAGCGAACAAGCGCCACTCCGGAGGGATCACACGCGCGGTCCGATCGCGTGTCAGAGCGGCGTGATACTGAACCTATGTTCATGTCCGCCGTCGACGATGCTCGTGAGTTCCTCGCGCGTGCGACGCGTGGCAGCGATCCCGCGCGCCCGAGCGGCGTGGTCTCGCTCGACGAGCTCGCCGCCCGCCGTGACGCCACGAGCACGGAACGCTGGGGGCTCGGCGCGTTGCGCGGTCGGCTCGTCGAGATCTCCGCGCGCGGCGCGGCCGCGACGTTGACGAGCGCGATGGAGCTCGTCGTCGAGGCGCAGCAGGTCGGCGAGCCGGTCGCGTGGATCACGCTCGACAGCGCGACGTTCTATCCGCCCGACGCCGCCGCCAGCGGCGTCGATCTCGCGGCGCTCGTGGTCGTGCGCGTCCCTGCGGCCGGCGGGATCGTGGGCGCGGCGGGGGCCGCGGAGCGCGTGCTGCGCTCGGGTGCGTTCGGCCTGGTCGTGCTGGATCTCGGCGTGCTCGACGACCGTGCGCTGTCGATGGCGCACCAGGGTCGGCTCGTCACGCTCGCGCAGGCGCACGACGCGGCGGTCGTGTGCTTGACGGACAAGCCCGCCGAGGGCGCCTCGCTCGGCTCGCTGGTGTCGCTGCGCGTCGAGGCGTTGCGGATGATCAGCGGGAGCGGGCAGGGGGCGACCAAGCACGTCGAGCTCCGCGCGCTCAAGGACAAGCGGCGCGGTCCGAACTGGACGCGTCGAACGGCCGTGCGCGGTCCGGCGGGCTCGTGAGCCGCGCCGTCACGCCGTCGGCACGAGCTGCCGGAGCTGCCACGCCTGCAGGTGGAGGTGACGCGCGGCCTCCTTGGCGCGGGTCCGCATCGCGTTGGCCATCGCGCACGCGCCGATGACCAGGCCGATCGTGTAGAGCCCGCCGACGATGATCGTCGGGAACTCGGCGCCCGCGATCGCCGGCGCCTGGAACAGGATGCCGTGGTCGTCGACGGACATCGTGATCGAGAGGATCTGGAGGCGCTCGAGCAGCCACGGCACCAGGATCGCGCCGCTGAGCATCGCGGCGATCATGGAGGCCGAGCCGAGGATCGAGAACCGTGGCGTGAGCACCATCGCGAACGCGAGCACGGCGGCGACGCCCGGCGCGATCAGGACCGGCGAGAACATCCGCGCGGTGAAGATGACGAGCACGGTGTTCGCGATCACGACGAGCCCGGGGCGCGGCGTCGTCGACCGCGTCGCGTGCACGCACATCAGGCCGACCACCGCGAGCATCCCCGTGAACGCGAGGACGTGCGGGCTCCAGGCGGGCGCGATCCACCACAGCAGCGGCGTGAACGCCAGGGTCGCGAACACCGCCCAGATCCCCGCGCGGGCCGTGTCCTTCGCGGTGCGCGCCTCATCGGCGTGGATCGTCGCCTCGACCTCGCGCGGCGTGCGCGTCGGCGGCTCGAGCATCAGGCGGCCGAC
>JAPLLF010000711.1 GCA_026387715.1 Pseudomonadota bacterium | reverse complement strand
CCCACGGTGCCTTCGTCGACTTCATGACTGCCGCGCAGCCCTCGGAGGCGTCCACAATCGCCGCCGCCACACCGCGCGCTCGCGCGTTCCCGCGGATGGGTGTTCAACACCAAACTTCTAGCGGAGGTCGGTGTGGATGGTGCGGACGTGGGCGAGCAGCCCGCGACACGCGCGCTCGCACTGGTCGAGCACCTCGTCGAAGCCCTCCGGCCCGCCGTTGTACGGGTCGGGGACCTCCGCGCCCTCGGGGGCGGTGGCGTCGAACGAGCGCAGCATGCGCACGACCGGCGTGGTGCGCTGGCCGACCAGCCGCATCGCGCTGGTGTGGTTGGCCTGATCCATCACGACGATCATGTCGAAGTGCTCGAGATCGTCCTGGGCGAGCTGACGCGCGCGGTGGATGAGGTCGAGGCCGCGTCGCTTCGCCGCGGCGCGCGTGCGCGGATCCGCGAGCTGCCCGGTGTGCCAGCCGCCGGTGCCGGCGCTGTCGATCGAGATGCGATGCGCGAGGCCCGCATCATCGATGAGCCTTCCCATCACGCCCTCCGCCGTCGGCGATCGACAGATGTTGCCCATGCAGACGAACAGAATTCTCACGAACGTGAGCCTACAACGTCAGCTCGTCGAAGGTTCGTCGACGTCGAGGGAACCGGTCCAGTAGAGATAATCGCGCCACGCCTCGGGCACCGAGCGGAGCGACACCCGGATCGTCACCGCGGGGACCCAGTTCGGCTGGGTCGGCTGGGAGAGCAGCTTCATGCCCGCCTGCGCCGGGGTGTCCCCACCCTTCTTGCGGTTGCACAGGTAGCAGCACGTCACGATGTTGGTCCAGTCGGTCAGGCCCCCGTGCGAGCGCGGCGTGACGTGATCGTAGGTCAGCTCGCTGAGCGAGGCCTTCCGCCCGCAGTACTGGCACTTGTAGTGATCGCGCGCGTAGATGTTCACGCGCGAGAACTTCACCGGGCGGTGGTGGCGCCGGAACGACCGCAGGAGCCGGACGACCGCCGGGATCTTGAGCACGAGGTTCACCGACCGCACGCCGTGCGAGTACTCCTCGACGACCTCGACCTTGCCCAGGAACAAGAGCGTGATCGCGCGTTGCCACGAGATCACCTTGATCGGCTCGAAGCCCTGGTTGAGGAGAAGGGTCTGCGCGGTGTCCATGGCCCTTGGTGATCAAATCTAGCACCGCGTTGCCGCGCGGCCATGCGGCAGATTGAAAGTTAAATTCAATTCTGCTATCCACATCCCGTGATGGACCACGCACGTCGACCTGGCGCCCACCTCCGCGTGGTGGCGGTCAACGGCGAGCGGGGGTTCCGGCGGCGGCTCCTCGAGATGGGGCTGGTGCCCGGCGTCGAGTTCAAGGTGATCTCGATCGCGCCGCTCGGCGATCCCTGGCAGATCGAGGTCCGCGGCGGGCGATGGTCGCTCCGGCGCGCCGAGGCCGAGCAGCTCGTGGTCGTCGACGTCACATGACCACGCCAGGCTCGCCGGCGGCTGCTCGCAAGCAGGTGGTGCTCGTCGGCAACCCCAACGTCGGCAAGACGACGCTGTTCAACGCGCTCACCGGCAGCTCGGCGAAGGTGTCGAACTACCCCGGCATCACCGTCGACCGCCGCAGCGGCCTGATGACCGCCGGCGACGGCGTCATCGAGCTCCACGACGTCCCCGGGACCTACTCGCTCAACGCGCGCAGCGCCGACGAGCAGATCGCGTTCGACGCCATCGTCGGCGTCAACGGCGCGCCGGTGCCGGACGTCGTCGTCGTGTGCCTCGACGCGACCCAGCTCGCGCGCAGCGCGTACCTCCTGCTCCAGTGCCAGGAGCTCGGCGCGCGCTGCGTCGTCGCGCTGACCATGGTCGACGAGGCCGCGATCGTGCCGGACGCCGCCGCGGTCGCCGCCGCGTTCCAGTGCGAGGTGGTCCCCGTCACCGCCCGCACCAGGCTCGGGCTCGCAGAGCTCCGCGCCGCGATCGAGCGCACGCTCGCGACCGAGCGCACCGCGATCTGGCGCTGGTCGCCCGCGGCCCACCAGCGCGCCAACCTCGACGCCGCCCGCGCCGCGATCCCCGACGCCTGGCGGGCGCCGCAGCGGTACGCCGCGCCACTACCCGCGGCCGACGACGCGCTCGCGCTGTGGGCGCTGACCTGCGTCGAGGACGACGACGAGCTCGAGCTCCCCGCGTCGCTGCGGGTGCTGGTACGCGCGCGCACGGTCACCGCCGCCGACGACGACGACGCCGTGCTCGGGCGATGGAACTTCCTCGATCGCGAGGTCCCCAGGCTGCTCGCCGCCGCCCGCGCGCTCGCGGACGTCGACGCACGGAATCGCGTGCGCGAGCGCACCACGCAGATCGATCGCTTCCTGCTCGGACGCAAGACCGGGTTCCTCGCGTTCCTCGTCGTGATGGGCGTCATGTTCCTCGCCCTGTTCATGTGGGCCGACCCCGTGATCGACGCGATCGACAAGGGCTTCAAGGGCCTCGGCGGCCTGCTCCGCGACCTGCTCGGCGCGGGCCTGCTCACCGACTTCCTCGTCGACGGCGTCATCGGCGGCGTCGGCTCGGTGCTCGTCTTCCTCCCGCAGATCCTCCTGTTGTTCCTGTTCCTCGGCTTCCTCGAGGACTGCGGCTACCTCGCGCGCGTCGCGTACCTGATGGATCGCGTGATGCGATCGATGAACCTGCACGGTCGCGCCTTCGTCCCGATGCTCTCGGGGTTCGCGTGCGCGGTCCCCGCGATCATGGCGACGCGGACGCAGGAGCGCCGGCGCGATCGCATCCTCACGATGATGGTCGTGCCGCTGATGACCTGCTCGGCGCGGCTCCCCGTCTACACGCTGCTGATCGGCGCCCTGATCCCCGGCTCGCGGGCGACGCAGGCGATGTTGATGGTCGCGATGTACCTGTTCAGCACGCTCACCGCGCTCGTCGCCGCGTGGGTGATGTCGCGCTCGGTCAAGCCGCTCCGCGCCAAGCGCCTGCCGTTCTTCATCGAGCTGCCGCCGTATCGCTGGCCGCGCATGCGCGACGTGCTCCGCATGATGTGGAGCAAGTCGTCGATGTTCCTCCGCGAGGCGGGCACCGTGATCCTCGCGTGCTCGATCGCGCTGTGGGCGCTGCTCAACTTCCCGCGCGAGCTGCCGGCCGGGTCGAAGGACTACGCGGCGCTGATCGCGAAGGCCGACGGCCCCGACAAGGCCACGCTCGAGGCCGAGCACGCCGCGAAGAAGCTCGAGTACAGCTACGGCGGGCGCCTCGGCCACGCGATCGAGCCGCTGATCCGGCCGCTCGGGTTCGACTGGAAGATCGGGGTCGGGATCGTCGGCGCGTTCGCCGCGCGCGAGGTGTTCGTGTCGACGCTCGGCATCGTCTACGCCGAGTCGGACGCCGACGAGAACAGCGAGTCGCTGCGCGAGAAGCTGCGCGGCGCCAGGACCGCGGACGGCAAGCGCGCCTACTCGCCGCTGGTCGCGCTGTCGCTGATGGTGTTCTTCGCGCTCGCGATGCAGTGCATGAGCACGCTGGCGATCGTGCGGCGCGAGACCGGCTCGTGGCGATGGCCCGCGTTCCTGTTCACGTACATGACCACGCTCGCGTACCTCGCGAGCCTCGCGGTGTTCCAGATCGGCACGCTGCTCGGCTTCGGCTAAGCGCCGACGGCAGCGGCAGCAGCGGCGGTAGCGGTGGCAGCAACGGCAACGGCAACGGCAACGGCAACGGCAACGGCAACAGACGACGGAACCGGAGAGCGGAAAGCGGAAGCGGAAAGCGGAAAGCGGAAAGCGGAAAGCGGAAAGCGGAAAGCGGAAGCGGAAAGCGGAATCGGAAAGCGGAATCGGAAACCGGAACCGGAACCGGAACCGGAACCGGAACCGGAACCGGAACCGGAACCGGAACCGGAACCGGAACCGGAACCGGAACCGGCGAGGGTGTCAGCTCTTCGTGACCTTTCGGGAATGGGTGAGTCCCCACAACAGGCCGAGCTGACGATCGAGGATCGGCGCGACCACCGCCTGCTCGACGCCCCATCCCCACAACGCGGCGATCTCCAGCACCGCGCGGATCTCGCCAGCGCTGCCGTGCGCCATCACGAAGAACCGCCACTTGTCCTTGCCGCTCCGCCGTGATCCGTCTCCGCGATCCGCCTCCGCGATCCGTCTCCGCGATCTAGCGTGCCAGCGGGCGCAGGATCGCCCAGAAGATCAACCCGAACGCGACGACGCTCTCCAGCCCCTCGCCGATGAGGCCGGCGCCGAGCGTGACGACTCCCAGGGCACTCATGGTTCGCATGCTCGCTAGACGAGCAAGCCGCGGACCATCGCAACCCCGCGACTCTCCGTGCGTCACCGCCCGGCTCGGCGTCCCCGGCTACTCGACCAGCCGGGCCGCCAGGCCCTCAGGTCTTCGGGGTGAGCTTGCGGTACTCGTTGATGTGCCGGATCGCCTGGCGCGAATCGCCCGCCTGATCGAACAGCGTGGCGAGGTTGTAGTGCGCCTCGGCCAGGTGCGGATCGAGCTCCAGCGCCCGGTGATAGTGATCGATCGCCTCGCGCTCGCGCCCGGCATCCTGCGCGAGGACGCCGAGGTTGTAGAACGCGGTGGCCTCGCCCGGATCGAGATCGATCGCGCTCTTGAAGCAGTCCTGCGCCGCCGCGACGTCGCCGCTCTCGGAGAACAGCCGCCCGAGGTTGATCCACGCCTCGGCGCACTCGGGGCGCAGGCGGAGCGCCCGGCGATACGCGTCGATCGCGGTGACCGGATCTCGCTCCTCGAGCGCCGCCCCCCGCGCGAGCCACTGCTCGACGGTCGCCGGCAGCGCGGGCGCGGGGTTCGGCGCGTCCGCGGGGCGCGGCATCACGTGGACCTCGCCAGGTGGAGAGGGCTCCACGCGCGGGCGCTCGACGAAGGGCAGGACGAGCTGCGAGGCCAGCTCGGGCACGCCGCGCACGCGCACGCCGCCTGCGTCCGCCTCGATCGTGAGCTCGGAGATCGACGCGTGGTGATCGACCTGGAGTCGCACGAGCTCGCGACGAACGCGCGCGATCGGGACGCCGGCGTCGACGAGCGCCTTGATCATGCGGAGCACCGAGAGGTCGCGGAACGTGAGCTGCGCGGGCACCGCGCCCCCCGTGCCCACGAGGCCGTCGCGGATGCAGCTGCGCACCGCAGACTCGGGGAGCCCGATCAGCTGGGCCGCGTGCCGCGCCGAGTAGCTCGTCCACACGCGCGCATCCTACGCCGCGACCCTGGCGAGCATCCAGCGCGATGCCACGTCCGCGAGCTCGGCGAAGACGTCCGTCGACGTGCGCCCGGAGCGCACGAGCACGTCGAACCCGTGATCCGCCGCGTCGACGACGTGCAAGGTCGCGCGGGCGCCGATCCCGGCGAGCACCGGCCGGAGCAACGCGAGCTCCGCGAGCTCGTCGCGGGTGCCCTGCAGGAACAGCATCGGCCCGCCCGCGGCCGCGAGGTGCTCGGCGCGCTCGATCCCGGGCTTGCCGGGCGGGTGCAGCGGGAAGCCGAAGAACACGAGGCCGCGCAGCCCCTCGAGCGGCTCGGCCGCGTGCGCGCGCGACGTCATGCGGCCGCCGAAAGACTTGCCGCCGGCGAACCGTGGCAGGGACGACGCGTGCGCGTGGGCCGCGGTCCACACCTCGCGCACCGCGCGCTCCGCGGTCGCCGCGGGATCCGGTCGCTTCTTACCCGCCGCCATGAACGGCATGTTCCAGCGGATCGTCGCGATCGCGCGCTCGCCCAGCGCCGCCGCGAGCGCCGTCATGAACGGGTGGGTCATCCCCGCGCCCGCGCCGTGTGCGAGGACGAGCAACGCCTGGGCGTCGCGCGGCACGAGCGCGAGCCCGGGATGGCCGTCGAGATCGATCGCTCGCTCCACCATGGCTGGGATTGAAGTGTATGGTGATTCGCCGATGCGGAGCTTGTTGGTCAACACCCGCGAGGGTCTGGGGATCGCCTGCGTGCTCGCGAGCGGCTGCCACGTCGCGTCCAACGTCGAGATCGTGCGTCCGGGCGCGGTCACCCGCGAGATCCTGCACGATCAGATCACGCCCGGCGCGCCGACCGTCGTCGTCACGCCGGCCGGGCGGCTGCGGTTCGTCGAGCCGCTCCGCTGCGCGACCACCGAGACCGTGGTGCAGCATGCGACCATGGAGCGCGTGCTCGAGCCGAACACCGCCGCGTTCGTCGTCGGGCTGGTCGCGACCGCGGTCGGCGCGATCGCCGTCGCCGGCGCGAGTTTCGGCGACGATCCGACCGGCTCGCCGGTGTTCTACGCCGGCGGGATGGGCCTCGCGCTCGGGTTGCCGCTCGCGATCGGCCCGTGGATCGGCACCACGCACGAGCTCGTGGAGGGCCACGCGCGCGCGCCGCTCGTCCGCGCCGGCCACCCGGAGCCGTGCGGCGAGCGCGGCCTCACCGCGCGCGCCGCGACCGTGAGCATCAACACCGTCGACGTCCGCGGCAAGGTCGACGCCGATGGCGTGTTCGCGATCCCGTTGTTCGCGCTGCTCGACGCGTACACGCCCGACAAGCTTCGCCCGCTCGAGGTCACCGCGGTGCTCGAGGACGACGGCGGCGCGAGCCGGACGATCTCCACGATGCTCCAGATCGGCCTTCTCGCGGGGGCTGCGCCCGCGTACCTCGCGTCGCTCGAGCACCACGACGCGCGCATCGAGACGCTGCGCATGGTCCCCGGGCTCGTCGCCGGCACGCTGCGCGTCAGCCTGACCAGCTCGAGCGACGGCCCCGCGGTGCGCGTGCTGTTGCCGCTCCAGAACACGGGGCCCGGCGACGCGTGGGGCGTCCGCGGACAGATCGACTCGCCCGTTCGCGCGATCGATGGACGCATGCTGTACTTCGGTCACATCGCCGCCGGCGCGGTGCTCACCCGCGAGATCCTCATTCCCATCGCACCCGACATCGCCTCGATGATCCACAACGCCACGATCGACGTCGCCGTCGAGCTGCGCGACGGCCACGGCACCGCGCCCGAGACGCCCGTGAAGTTCAACGGCACCGTGTTCGTCGACGCGCCCCGCTCATGAACGTCGCGATCATCGGATCGGGCATCGCGGGGCTCGCCGCCGCACGCGCGCTCGCGGGGCGCCACGACCTCGTGATCTTCGAGGCCGCGGATCGGCCTGGGGGACACGTCCACACCGTCGTCGCCGACGGGCACGCGATCGACATGGGGTTCATCGTCTGCAACCGCCAGCGCTACCCGCACTTCATGCGCATGCTGGGCGAGCTCGGCGTCACGACGCGGCCGACGCAGATGGCGTTCTCGGTCTCGCACGACGGGCTCGAGTGGAGCAGCGCCTCGCTCGGGGCGATGTTCGCGCAGCGCGGGCGGCTCGCCGATCCGCGGCACTGGCGCTTCCTCGCCGTTGTGCTCGCGTTCCTCCGGCGCGCGCGGCGCGATCTCGCGCTCGCCGATCCCACGCTCCGCGCGGCCTCGCTCGACGACTACCTCGCCGCGCGGCACGCCCCGTCCGACCTCCGCGAGCGCTTCGTCGTCCCGCTCGCCGCGGCGCTATGGTCGCTCGCGCCCGATCGCTGCGGCGAGTTCCCCGCCGAGACGTTCCTGCGCTTCCTCGATCAGCACGGCATGCTGCGGCCCGTGGGCCCGCTGGCGTGGGAGACCGTCGTCGGGGGCAGCCGGCGCTACGTCGACGCGCTCGTCGCCGAGCTCGTCGGCACCGGCCGCGTCACGCTCCGGCTCGCGACGCCCGCGCGACGCATCGACCGCCACGCGACGGGCGTGCTCGTCGACGGCGCGCCGTTCGATCGGGTGATCGTCGCGACCCACGCCGACACCGCGCTGCAGCTCCTCGCGACGCCGTCGGCGGGCGAGCGCGAGGTGCTCGGCGCGTTTCGCTACTCGACGAATCGCACCGTGCTGCACACCGATCGCTCGTTCCTGCCGCGCGCCCCGCGCGCCCACGCGTCGTGGAACTACGTCGCCGATCCCGACACGTCGCGGGTCGACGTCACGTACTCGATGACGCGCCTGCAGGGCCTGCCCGACGCGCCCTACCTCGTCACGCTCAACCCGCGCCGCGAGCCGGCGTCGCCGCTCGCCGAGGCCACGTTCCAGCATCCGCAGTTCGATCGCGCGGCGCTCGCCGCCCAGGCGCGCCTGCCCGGCCTCGGCGCCGCGCACCGCACGTACTACTGCGGCGCGCACTTTGGCTTCGGGTTCCACGAGGACGGCATGCGCGCCGGGCTCGCCGCCGCCGCCAGCGTGCTCGCCGACGAGCACCGCCCCGGGCGCGCGCCGTGACCGCGACCCGACCCGACCGACGCTCCGCGCTCTACCCCGGCACGCTCGTCCACGCGCGCCACGACGCGGTCGCCCACCGCGTGTTTCGCTATCCGCTGTACGTCGCGGCGTTCGATCTCGACGAGCTCGCCGACCCGACCTCGCCGCTGCGCAGGCTCCGGCTGCTGGCGTACAACCGCCGGAACCTGTTCGCGCTCGACGATCGCGACTTCGCCGACGCCACCCGCGGGCTGCGTGCGGCGTTCGACGCGCACGACCTGCCCCACGCCACGACGGTCCGCCTGATCACCAACCCGCGCGTGCTCGGCTACACGTTCAACCCGGTGTCGTTCTTCCTCGGCTACGACGCGCGCGGCGCGATCATCACGCTGGTCGCCGAGGTCAACAACACCTACGGCGGCCGGCATCGCTACGTGCTCGGCCCGGCCGAGCGCCTGCCCGATCGCGACGACGGCGCCGTCGGGTTTCGCGCCGAGCGCGTGTTCTTCGTGTCGCCGTTCCTCCACGGGCCGATGACGTACGACTTCTGGTTCCGCGCGCCGCTGGGCGACGGCGAGCTCGTGATCGAGATGTTCGTGACCGATCGCGAGACCGGATCACGCACGTTCACGGCCACGTTCACCGCCCCGTGCCGCGCGCTCACCGATCGCGCGCTGCTCGCCGCCGCGGTGCGCTTCCCGCTGATGACCGCGCAGGTGATCGCGCTGATCCACGTCGAGGCGATGATCCTGCGGCTCCGCGGCGCGCCCTACCGGCGGCCGGGACCGGATCACCGTCCGGCGCCGCGCGTGAACACGAGGTGATGATTCTGTAGCGTGCGCTCGCGGAACGC
>JAPLLF010000752.1 GCA_026387715.1 Pseudomonadota bacterium | reverse complement strand
CGGCGACGTCGCCGCCGCGGTCGACGTCGGCACGGGCACGCCGCCGAGCACGAGCGTGTAGGCGGGGGTCGGCGAGGTCATCGTCGGGCAGCCGCTGCCGCCGCCGCGATACGCCTCGACGTGCAGCGTCCCATCGAGGTTGACGCCGTAGTACGCGCGATCGAGGACGCGCACGGTCGCGCCGAAGTTGGCGGTGAGCGCGGTCGTCACGCACGCGCCGGTGCACGTGGTCGGCAGGCCGCCCGCCGCGTCGACCGCCGCGTCGACGGTCGCCGGCGCATCGGAGGTGGTGGACGCATCGTCCCCACAGGCGGCGAGGACGGCGAGCGAGGCGATCAGCGAGACGGCGCGCATGACCGGAACCTTCGCAGGTTCAGAACGGCGTGTCCTGGCCGATCGCCGGGATCGCCGACGGGCCCCGCCGCAGATAGCTGTCGACGTGGCGCGCGGCCTCGCGACCCTCGGCGATCGCCCACACGATCAGCGACGCGCCGCGGTGTGCGTCGCCCGCGGCGAACACGCCCGGCAGCGAGGTGGCATAGCGAGGATCGAGGGCAACGTTGCCGCGCGCGTCGCGCCGGAGCTCCAGCTCGAGCACCGGCCCGGTGAACCCGAGCGCGAGGATCACGACGTCGGCGTCGTACGCGACCGGCTCGCCGGTGTCGACGCGCTCGGCGTGCAGCGCGACGAGCTTGCCGTGCGCGTCGCCGTCGAGCCGGGTGGTGCGGACCGCGAACGCGCGCGCCGCGCCCTCCTCCTGCGACGACGACGTGCGGAACACGAGCGGCCAGGTCGGCCACGGGTTGGTCGCCGCGCGCCCCGGCGGCGGCGGCGGCATCAGCTCGAGCTGGGTGACCGACGCGGCGCCCTGCCGGTTCGCGGTGCCGACGCAGTCGGAGCCGGTGTCGCCGCCGCCGAGGATGATCACGCGCTTGCCGCGGACGTCGGACCGCGCGGTCGGCCGCTCGCCGCCGACGACCGCGTTCTGGTCGGCGAGGAAGTCCATCGCGACGACCACGCCGTCGAGCTCGCGCCCGGGGATGGCGAGGTCGCGCGCGGCGGCCGCGCCGATCGCGAGGACGACCGCGTCGTGATCCTGCCGGAGCACGTCCCAGCTCGGGCCGTCCTCGCCGCCGATCGCGACACCGCAGCGGAAGTCGACACCCTCGGCGCGCAGCAGATCGAGCCGGCGATCGACGATCGCCTTGTCGAGCTTGAAGTCCGGGATGCCGTAGCGCAGCAGGCCACCGGCGCGCGGCGCCGCCTCGTACACGGTGACGTAGTGGCCCGCGCGGTTGAGCTGCGCCGCGGCGGCGAGCCCCGCCGGGCCGGAGCCGACGACGGCGACGCGATGGCCGGTGCGCGTGCGCGGCGGCTCGGCGACCACCCAGCCCTCGACGAACGCGCGCTCGATGATCGCCCGCTCGAGCGCCTCGATCGTGACCGCCGCGCCGCCGCCGATCGCGAGCACGCACGCGGCCTCGCACGGCGCGGGGCACAGCCGGCCGGTGAACTCGGGGAAGTCGTTGGTCGACGCGAGCTTGCGATACGCGTCGCGCCACCGATCGCGGTAGACGAGATCGGCGAAGTCGGGGATCGGGTTGCCGAGCGGACAGCCCTGCGTGCAGAACGGCACGCCGCAGTCCATGCAACGCCCGCCCTGCGTGCGCATCGCCGCTGGCTCGCCGGTGGCGTCGACCTCGCGCCAGTCGTGCACGCGCTCGTCGACGCGGCGGCGCAGGGGCACGAGGCGCTCGCTCTCGAGGAAGCCGGTGATCTTGCCCATCACAGCACCCGCAGCTGTTCGGAGGTGGGCATCCGCGGGCGGCTCGACGCGGCGGCGCGGCGCGCCTGCAGCACGCGCTTGTACTCGGTCGGCATCACCTTGACGAAGCGCGCGACCATCAGCTCCCAGTTGTCGAGGATGCGGCGGCCGAGCGGGCTGCCGGTGAACCGCACGTGGTCCTCGATCGCCCCGTAGACCAACCACAGGTCGCTCTCGTCGACGAGCGCCTCGAGCTCGACCATCTCGAGGTTGGTGCGGCCGCGCAGGGTCTGGGCCGGGTCGAACACGTACGCGACGCCGCCTGACATGCCCGCGGCGAAGTTCTTGCCGACCCGCCCGAGCACGACGACGACGCCGCCGGTCATGTACTCGCAGCCGTGATCGCCGACGCCCTCGACGACCGCGCGCGCGCCCGAGTTGCGCACCGCGAACCGCTCGCCCGCGAGCCCGCACGCGAACAGGTCGCCGGCGGTGGCGCCGTACAGCGCGACGTTGCCGACGATGACGTTGTCCTCCGGCGCGTAGCGCACGCCGACCGGAGGCGCGACGACGATGCGCCCGCCCGACATGCCCTTGCCGATGTAGTCGTTGGCCTCGCCGGTGAGCTCGAGCTGGACGCCCGGCGCGAGGAACGCGCCGAAGCTCTGCCCCGCCGAGCCGGTGAACCGCACGACGATCGCGCCCTCCGGCAGGCCGCGCGCGCCGTGACGACGCGCGATCTCGCCCGACAGCATCGTGCCGACCGCGCGCATGCTGTTGTCGATCGGCAGCGCGACCTCGAACGGCTTGCCGTCGGCGCGATCGAGCCGCGCGAGCAGCTCGCGATCGACGTGGCCGAGGGTGTCCCACGGATACGCCGCCGCGAACCGCCGCGGCCCGGGGCCCGGCGCCACGAGCAGCATCGACAGATCGACGGTCCGGACCTTGGGGTGGTCGGCGACCTGCGTGGCCGGCTTCTGGCGCAGCAGCTCGACGCGGCCGACCGCCTCGTCGAGGGTGCGGAGCCCGAGCGCGGCGAGGTGACGCCGCACGCCCTCGGCCACGAACGTGAAGTACGCGACGACGTCCTCGGGCCGACCGGTGTACTTCGCGCGCAGCCGCGGGTCCTGGGTCGCGATGCCGACCGAGCAGGTGTTGAGGTGGCACTTGCGCAGCATCACGCAGCCGGTCGCGACGAGCGACGCGGTCGCCATGCCGAACTCCTCGGCGCCGAGCAGCGCCGCGACGACGACGTCGCGCGACGACCGCAGCCCGCCGTCGACCTGCAGGCGCACGCGATCGCGCAGGTGGTTCGCGACGAGGACCTGCTGGGCCTCGGCGAGCCCGAGCTCCCAGGGCAGGCCCGCGTGCTTGAGGCTCGACAGCGGCGCGGCGCCCGTCCCGCCCTCGTAGCCGGCGATCACGACGCAGCCCGCGCGCGCCTTGGCGACGCCGGCCGCGACCGTGCCGACGCCGACCTCCGCGACGAGCTTCACGCTCGTGCGCGCCGTCGGGTTGACGCACTGCAGGTCGTAGATCAGCTGCGCGAGATCCTCGATCGAGTAGATGTCGTGGTGCGGCGGTGGCGAGATCAGCGTGACGCCGGGCGTCGAGTTGCGCGCCTTGGCGATGCGCTCGTCGATCTTGTTGCCGGGCAGCTGGCCGCCCTCGCCCGGCTTGGCGCCCTGCGCGAGCTTGATCTGGAGATCGTCGGCGTTGACCAGGTAGTGCGCCGTCACGCCGAACCGGCCCGACGCGATCTGCTTGATCGCGCTGCGGCGCAGATCGCCGTGATCGTCGCGCACGAACCGGTGCGGCTCCTCGCCGCCCTCGCCGGAGTTCGACTTGCCGCCGATCCGGTTCATCGCGATCGCGAGCGTCTCGTGCGCCTCGGCGCTGATCGAGCCGAACGACATCGCGCCGGTGACGAACCGCGCGACGATCGCGGCCACCGGCTCGACGTCGTCGACCGGGATCGGCGTCGCCGCCGGCACGAGCTCGAGCAGGCCGCGCAGCGTCACGTAGCCCGCGTCCTCGTCGTCGCACAGCCGCTCGAACTCGGCGAACTTCGTCCTGCCCGCCGCGCCATCGTCGTGGCGCACGGCCGCCTGCAGCGCCGCGATCGTCGCCGGGTTCCACTTGTGGAGCTCGCCGCGGCGGCGCCAGCGGTACTGGCCGCCGACGAACAGGTCGTCGACCTTGGGGCCGAACCCGCGCGCGTGGCGGGTGAGCGTCTCGGCGCCGAGGTCGTCGAGGCCGATGCCGCCGACGCGCGACGGCGTGCCGGTGAACCAGCGATCGATGGTCTCGCGGTCGAGCCCGACGCACTCGAAGATCTGCGCGCCGCGATAGCTCTGCACCGTCGAGATGCCCATCTTCGACATCACCTTGAGGAGGCCGTCCTCCATCGCGTGCAGGTAGCGCTCGACGGCGACGTCGGGCGGACCCGGGACGCGGCCGTCGGCGACCGCGGCGTGCACGCTGTCGATCGCGAGGTACGGGTTGACCGTCGCGGCGCCGTAGCCGACGAGCAGCGCGAGATCGTGGACCTCGCGCACCTCGGCGGTCTCGACGACGAGCCCGGCCTGCATGCGGATGCCCTCGCGCACGAGGTGCTGCTGCACCGCCGACAGCGCGAGCAGCGCCGGGATCGCCGCGCGCCTGGCGTCGACGCCGCGATCGCTGAGGATCAGCACGTTGGAGCCGTCGTCGATGGCGGTGACGGCGGCCTTGCACAGCGTGTCGATCGCGCGCGCGAGCCCCGCGGGGCCGACGTCGATCGGCCACAGCGTCGACAACGTCGCCGGCTCGAACACGCCCTCGCGCATCTTCTTGATGCGCGCGAGATCGCGGTTGTCGATGATCGGGCCGCGCACGCGCAGCTGGTGGCACTGCTCCGGCGTCTCGTCGAACGTGTTGCCGTCGGGCCCCATCGTGGTCTCGAGCGACATCACGAGCGCCTCGCGGATCGGATCGATCGGCGGGTTGGTGACCTGCGCGAACAGCTGGTGGAAGTACGCGAACAGGTTGGGCGCGCGATCGGACAGCACCGCGAGCGGCGTGTCGGTGCCCATCGAGCCGGTCGGCTCCTTGCCGGTCGCCGCCATCGGCTCGACGATCAGCTCGAGATCCTCGTCGGCGTAGCCGAACGCGCACTGCTGCCGGAGCAGCGCCTCACCCGCGATCGCCACCGGCGCCTCGGTCCCCGACACCTCGGGGATCTCCGACATGTCGAACACGTTCTTGTCGAGCCACTTGCGGTACGGGAACCGGCTCGCGACGTCGTGCTTGAGCTCGGCGTCGTCGACGATGCGGCCCTCGACGGTGTCGACGACGAACATCATGCCGGGCGTCAGCCGACCCTTGCTGCGGATCTTCTCGGGCGGCACCTCGATGACGCCGGCCTCCGACGCGAGGATCACGCGATCGTCGGTGGTGATCGTCCACCGCGCCGGGCGCAGGCCGTTGCGATCGAGCGTCGCGCCGACGAGCTGGCCGTCGGAGAACACGATCGCGGCCGGGCCGTCCCACGGCTCGACGAGCTGCGCGGCGTAGCGGTAGAAGCTCGTCCGATCGTCGTCGAGCCCGCTCCGGTTGTCGCCGTGGGGCTCCCACGCCTCGGGGATCATCATCATCATCGAGTGCGGCAGCGAGCGGCCGCCGAGCGTGAGCAGCTCGACCATGTTATCGAACTGCGCCGAGTCGCTCTTGCCGGGGACGATGATCGGGAACAGCCGGTCGAGGCCGCCGTGGAACTTGGCGCTCTGGAGCTGGCTCCGGCGCGCCTGCATCCAGTTGCCGTTGCCGCGCAGCGTGTTGATCTCGCCGTTGTGCGCGATGTAGCGAAACGGCTGCGCGAGATCCCAGGTCGGGAACGTGTTGGTCGAGAACCGCGAGTGGACCACCGCGATCGCGCTCTCGACGGCCGCCTCGCGCAAGTCCGGATAGAACCTCGGCAGCTGCGCGGGGAGCAAGAGGCCCTTGTAGACGATCGTCTCGGTCGACAGCGACGCGACGTGGAAGTAGCCGCGCGGATCGCGGCCCGACGCCCGGATCTGGTTCTCCGCCAGCTTCCGGATCACGTAGAGCGTGCGCTCCCACGCGCTCGGCGGCACCCGCCGCATGCGCACGAAGATCTGGCGGAACACCGGCATCACGGCGCGCGCCACGCGCCCGACGTGGTTCGGATCGACCGGCACGTCGCGCCAGCCGATCACGCGCTGGCCCTCGGCGTGGATCACGTCCGTGAAGATCTGCTCCACCGCCGCGCGCTCGACGGGATCCGGCGGCAGGAAGAGGTTGCCGACCGCGAACCGCCGCTCGGGGAGCACGAGGCCCAGCCGGGCGGCCTCCTCGCGCAGGAACCGCTCGGGCAGCTGGAGCATGATCCCCGCGCCATCACCCGTCTCGGGATCCGCGCCACACGCCGCGCGATGCGACAGGCGGCCGAGCACGTCGAGGCCCTGGTCGACGATCGCCCGCGAGCGAGCGCCCTTGATGTTCGCAACGAAGCCGACTCCGCACACGGTGCACGCACTCTAACGCATTGCGTCAGCTGAAGCGAGACACGGGAACACCGTCGAAGACTCCGAGCTCCGCGAGCGCCTCCACCACCAGCCGCCGCGAGAACGGCTTGGCCAGCACCGGATGGCCGACCACGGGCGGCGCATCGTCACCTGAGAGGTAGAGCGTCGGGATCGAGATCCCGGCCTCTTCGACCCGCGCCACCAGCTCCGGGCCGCCGAGCGCGGGCATGTACACGTCGGTGATGAGGGCAGCGAACGCGCGGTCGCCGCCGAGCAGCCGCTCGAGCGCCTCGACGGGGCTCGTCGTCCCGACCACCTCGAACCCGGCGGCTCGCAACATGCGGGTCGTCGACCGCAGGACGTCCTCGTCGTCGTCGATCACGAGGATGCGTGGCCTGGTCACCGACAGCTCACCCCCAGTCTACATCGTTCCCCGCACGGTGAGTCGTTTCGACCCGGTGGCCGGAAGCGACACGATCGCGGATCGGCGGGCGCCGTCTGCACGGGGCCGCACGGCAGCCCACGAGGGCCCGGTCGTTGCACGGATCGTCGGCATGCTCCAACCACTCATCGCGCTCGCCGAGGACGACCCCGCGCTGCGCGCGCTGCTCGCCACCGCGCTCGAGACGGTCGGCTATCGCGTGGTCACGGTCGCGACCGGCGAGCTCCTGGTCGCCACCGTGCGCACGCTGCTCGCCGCCGGTGACCCCTTGCGCTTGATCATCACCGACGTCCGCATGCCGACGCTGGGCGGGCTGGAGGCTGCCCGCATCCTGCGCGAGACCGGCCATGCCACTCCGCTGCTGTTCATGACCGCGTATGGTGACGCGTGGACTCGCAGCCAGGCCGCCGACCTCGGCGCGCTCCTCCTCGACAAGCCCCTGAGCCTCACCGTACTCCGGCACGCCGTGACGCTCGCCCTCGCGATCTGACCCCGAGCGTGGGGAGCGCGCGATGAAGCTCGTGGCGAGGTACACGTTCATCCTCGCGGCCGCGCTCGCCATCGCGCTGTCCGGCCTCGCGGTCTATCGGGTCGACCAGGATCGCGCGCACTTCGAGGCCGACATGCGCGCCGACCACCTCGTCGTCGGCCGGATCCTGCAAGCCGGGGTGGCCGACCTGTGGGTCGACGTGGCGGGTGGCAAGCTCGACCGCGCGATCGCGGCGCGCCAGACCATCGGGCTCCTGCACCGGGCCAACGAGAACGCCGGGATGGTCCACTTCGAATGGGCCCCCGATCCCGCCGCGCGCGAAGCGCAGGGCATCGAGGGGCGCGACTTCGTCTCGCGGTTCCCGGTGCGCGCGGGCGCCGCGGTGGTCGGGACCATCATCGCCCGCGAGCCGCTCGTCGCGGTCGACCGGATGGTGCACGCCGACATCATGGTCAGCGTGATCGGCATCGGGCTGATCGTGGTCATCGGCCTGGTCGCCTCCGGGGTGCTCGGCCGGTGGCTCGTCGGGGTCCCGATCCGCCGACTGATCGAACAGGCGCGCCGGATCGGCCGACGCGACTTCTCGGGCGCGCCACCCACCCCGCGCGCGGACGAGCTGGGAGAGCTGGCCATCGAGATGCACGCGATGAGCGAGGCGCTGTCGACCGCCCTCGCGGTGATCGCCGCCGAGACCGACGCGCGCGTTCGCGCGGTGGATCAGCTCCGCCACGCCGACCGGCTCTCGACGGTGGGCAAGCTCGCGGCCGGCATCGCGCACGAGCTCGGGACGCCGCTGAGCATCGTCGGTGGCCACGCGCAGATGATCGCGGCGCGCGAGGTGACGGGCGACGCGACGCTCACGAGCGCGACCGCGATCGATCGCGAGGTGACGCGGATGGGCAAGATCGTCCGCCAGCTCCTCGACTTCGCCCGACGCAAGGGTCCGGAGGGCACCACCTGCGATCCGGCGGACGTCACCCGGCGCTGCCTGAGCCTGCTCGCGCCGATGATCGACCTCGCCCGGGTGCGCACCGCGCTCGAGGTCGAGGCCACCGCGCCGGTGATGATCGACGAGGACGCCCTGCAGCAGGTCGTCACCAACCTCGTGGTCAACGCGGTGCAGGCGATGACCACCGGCGGGACGCTCGCGGTCACGATCTCGCGGTCGCGGAGCGCGCCCCCCGACTCCACCGCCAGCCCGACACCGTGCGTGTGCATCGCGATCCGCGACACCGGTCCCGGGATCCCCGACGAGGTGCGCGCGCACCTGTTCGAGCCGTTCTTCACGACCAAGGCCGTGGGCGACGGCACCGGGCTCGGGCTCGCCGTCGTGTACGGCATCGTGGTCGATCATCGCGGCTGGATCACCGTCGACACCAGCGCCCACGGGACGACGTTCTCTGTGTACCTTCAGGAGGCGACATGACGAAGACCAGCGTGCTCGTGGTCGATGACGATGCCGGCATGCGCGACATGCTCGCGTTGCGTCTGACGAGCCGCGGGCTCCGGGTCGTGACGTGCGGGACCGGCGCCGAGGCGATCGACACGATCCAGCGCGACGACTTCGACATCGTCGTCAGCGACGTCAACATGAAGGGAATGAGCGGCGTCGAGCTGTGCCGGCGCGCGCTCGAGCACCGCCCGCAGCTGCCGGTGATCCTCATCACCGCGTTCGGATCGATGGGGCTCGCGATCGAGGCGATCCGCGCCGGCGCGTACGACTTCCTGCCCAAGCCCTTCGAGATCGACCAGCTCGTGCTCGCGATCGACCGCGGCGTGACGCTGGCGCGGCTCAAGGACGAGGTCGTGAGGCTCCGGCGCGCGGTCGCGCCGCTCGGCTTCGGGTCGCTGATCGGGGAGAGCCCGAAGATGACCGAGCTCTACGCGGTGCTCGGCAAGGTCGCCGAGTCGGCGGTGCCGGTGCTGATCACCGGCGAGAGCGGCACGGGCAAGGAGCTGGTCGCGCGCGCGATCCACGCCGCGGGGCCACGCAAGGACGGCCCGTTCGTCGCGCTCAACTGCGCGGCGATGCCCGCGCAGCTCCTCGAGAGCGAGCTGTTCGGCCACGAGAAGGGCGCGTTCACCGACGCGCGCACGGCGAAGCCCGGGCTGTTCGTCGCCGCGACCCACGGCACGATCTTCCTCGACGAGATCGGCGAGCTGCCGCTGGAGATGCAGCCGAAGCTCCTCCGCGCGCTCCAGGAACACGCCATCCGGCCGGTCGGCGGCACCGCGGAGGTGGCGTTCGACGCCCGGGTGATCGCGGCGACCAACCGCAACCTCGACACGATGGTCGAGGAGCGAAGCTTCCGCGAGGACCTCTACTTCCGGATCAACGTCCTGCAGGTCGAGCTGCCGCCGCTGCGCGCGCGCGGGGGCGACGTGCTCGTGCTCGCGCGCCACTTCCTCGATCGGATCGCGGCGCGCGCCCAGAAGCGCATCCTCGGGTTCTCGGCGGAGGCCGCCCACAAGCTGATCGCCTATGCCTGGCCGGGCAACGTCCGCGAGCTCGAGAACTGCATCGAGCGGGCGGTGGCGCTCGCGTCGTTCGACCAGATCGCGGTCGGCGATCTGCCCGAGAAGGTCCGGGCGTTTCGGTCCAGCCAGCTCGTGCTCAGCAGCGACGATCCGACCACGCTGGTCACGCTCGAGGAGCTCGAGCGCCGCTACGTCGCGCGGGTGCTCGAGGCGATGGCCGGCAACAAGGCCGCGGCCGCGCGCACCCTGGGCATCGAGCGCAAGACGCTCTACCGCATGCTGGAGCGCTGGGGCGAGCGCACCGAGCCCTGACGCGGGCCGCTCACGCCCGCAGCGGGAGCACGACCGTGAAGCGGCTCCCGTGGCCCGGCTCGCTGGTGACCTCGATCGCGCCCTCGTGGTCACGCGCGATCCCGTAGCTCACCGACAGCCCGAGCCCCGTGCCCTCACCGACGCCCTTCCTGGTGAAGAACGGGTCGAAGATGCGCGCCAGATCCTCGGCGGCGATCCCCGTCCCCTGATCCTCGACGGCGATGCACGCGACGGCCTCCCCGGCGCGTTGCTCGATCCGCGTCGAGACGCGCACCGTGCCGTGCCGCGCCATCGCCTGCAGACCGTTCAGGATCAGGTTCGACAGCACCTGCCCGAGCTCGGCGACGCTCCCGTCGACCTGGAGCGGCGGGCCGAGGTCGAGCGCGATCGTCGCGTCGTGCTTGCGCGCCGTCGACGCGAGCATCTCCGCCGTCGTGGTCACGAGCGCGTTCACGTCGACCGCGGTCCGCTCGACGCCGCCCCGATGGCCGAAGTCGAGCAGGTGGCGAATGATCGCGCTGACCTTCGACACCTGCTCGATGATCATCGACGTCCGGCGATGCACCGTCGGATCGGTCGAGTCCTCGGCGAGGAACTCCGCGCACCCCGCGATCACGTTGAGCGGGGTGCCGAGCTCGTGGGCGACGCCGGTCGCGAGGGTGCCGATCACGCCCAGCCGCTCGGCGTGCCGGAGCTGGTCGACGGCCATGCGGCGCTCGGTGCGCTCCCGCTCGACGTAGGCGTGGAGCTGGTCGATGCACCAGGTGACCGCGAAGAACAGGAGCACGGCGCCGCCGAGGTTCCACACGAGCGCCAGGGGCGAGGTGTGGTCGTGGACGAGCGAGATGCCGATGCACGCCGTGGCGAGGGCCGAAAGCACCATGCCGAAGCGGAGATCGCGCAGCCACGCGCCGAGCCCGATCGGCAGCACGTAGAGGATCGTGAATGGCAGCTCGACGCCGGTGACGCGATCGCCGATCCCGAAGATCAGGGTCAGCAGCACCGCGACCGGCACCACCGAGCGGCGCGTCAGCGGTCGCGCGAGGCGTTCGAACAGCCGGATCGATCGCTGCTCGGTCAGCGGCCCGATCGCCCGCGGGCTAGCCGCGGCGCTGGTCATCGATCACCTCGTGCAGCACGCGGCGGAGCTCGCGGGTCGAGAACGGCTTGGCGAGCAGGCAGACGCCAAGGGTCTGCGCGTGCGCGCGGACCGCGTCGGTCGGGAACGCCGTGATGAGGATCGTCGGCACCCGGTGCTCGAAGTCGCTCCACGCGTCGAGCACCTCGAGGCCATCGTAGGACGGCATGCAGAGGTCCGTGATCACGACCAGGTTGGAGGTGCTCGACCCCTTGTCCGCGAACGACGCCCGCAACATCTCCCAGAACAGCTCGCGGCCATCGACGGCCTCGACCACCTCGCCGAACTCGGCGCCGACGGCCGCACGCACGATCCAGCGCATCTCCGCGGAGTCGTCCGCGATCAGGAGGCGACGGGGAGGTACCTCGTGGGTTTGCTGCATGCGCAGCAGCTCTGCATCCATCGAGCCAGCCCGGGCAACCCACACACCCCTCGAGCGCGGGCGCAGCGAGTCGAAACGACACACCGTCCCACACCGTCTCGCCCAGGCCGGCCGTCAGTCGCGGATCGACGGCGCGACCGTGCCGTCGCCATCGACGTCGACCCAGATCGGGTTGGTGACGGCGAGCGGGTACACGCGAAACTTCGTGGCGTCTCCGATCATGGGGGCCATCGGACGATCGCCGTCGACGCGCACGATCACGAACGCGTCGCGCGTGATCGGCACCGTCAGCGTCTCGGCGAACCGGAGCGGCGCGACCCCGTCGATCGCCCGGCGCAGGACGACCACCCCGTCGACGAGGACCGAGAGGCGCGTCACGTCGATCCACGCGGGCGCCTTGACCTCGACGTGCAGCTGGAGCGGCGCGCGCGCCGTCGACACCGTGTCGCCCAGGCCCTGCTCCCCCACGGAGACGTCGACGATCGGCCCGGTCGTGAAGTAGCTGCGCCCCGCCTTGATCGCAGCCGCGAGCTCGCGCTCGTCGAAAGGCGCCTTCGCCAGGCGCACGTAGTTGCGCGGGTAGCCGCCGAGGTTGAACGTCAGGTGGTGCGTGTCGGAGTTGCCGGTCGCGGTCACGTGGCGCCCCCGCCGCAGGAACGAGAACCAGTCGGCGAGCACGGCATCGACGCTGCGCCGATCGGGATCCTGGTAGCCGTTGAGCACCTCGATCGCGTCGAAGTCGAACGAGAAGCCCGCACGTCGACTCCGCATGGTCGCGGTGTCGAGCTCGCCGAGGTGGAAGTAGCCGACGCGCCCGTGCTCCAGGCGCGGGTGATGGACGTCGATGATCGTCGTCGCGTCGCGTCGACGCAGCTCGCCGAAGATCGCCTCCGGGGTTCGCGCCTTCGAGGCCACGGGCTGGGTCGACGGGGTGCCCTCGTCGGCCGCGAGGGGGAACGCACCGAAGTGCCCCCAGTCGTGCGTCGTGACCTCGTCGCCGCGGACGCTGGTGAGCTGCGAGGCGAGCCCGAGCTGGGCGATCACCGGCGCGTAGTCGGCGATCACGTCGTGGTCGGTGGCGACGATCAGGTCGACGCCGTCCGCGACGAACTGGAGGACCCGGTGGCGCATCGGGACGCGCGAGTCGTTGGACCGCTCGGCGTGGACATGAAAGTCCCCCGAGATCCAGCCCGGGGTGTCGACGACGTGGTGCAACGTCACGTCGAACGGCTGCGCCTCGCCCGCGACGACCTGGACGCGACGCGACGCCACGTCCCACTCCATGCCGTGGCTGACCCACACGTCGTACGCACCGGTCGGCACGTCGATCCGCGCGTCGCCGACGACGAAGGCGCGATCGTAGGCGACCACACCGCCGGGCTGATCGACGCCGACGTCGCCGTGAGAGAACCGCGGCCGGTGCGCCCCGACCATGCCGACGAACGTGAGGCGCGCGGGGATCACCTGGCCGAGCTCGTCGTGCACGTGGACCACGAGC
>JAPLLF010001037.1 GCA_026387715.1 Pseudomonadota bacterium | reverse complement strand
TAACGCGTAGATCGGTTGTTCAACATCCCGGGCGGATGCCAAAACGGCACGCGTGAGCCAGGTCGCGCTGCCTACGCGGCGCGCCGGCGCTTGTGGGCCTCGAGCGCGGCCAGGAGGTCGGCATGGAGCGCGGTCGCCCGGGCCGAGACCCCCGGATCCCCCTGCTCGATCCGCCAGTGGGCGACGTAGTACAGCTCCACCAGCTCGCCGAGCGGCGCGGCCCCGGGCGCGCCCACCGCGTGGAGCTTGGCCGCGAACTCGCGGGGCGTGGTCGCGGCGTCGCGCACGTGGCCGATCCTGGCGAGGCGCCGGCTCGCGTCGTCGAACAGCATCGCGACCACCCCACGCTTCCGGGCGAGCGCGCGGGCGTGCGCGTCGCCGGGGACCCGGGTGCGTCGTCGTCGCCGCCACAGCGCGATCGCGAGGATCACGGTGACCCCGAGCGCGATCGCCACGGGCGCGTGATCCCGCGCCCAGTCCTTCGCGTCGACGACGAGCCCCTTCACCCAGACCGCCGCGCGCTTGATCGCGCTGCCGATCGACTTGAACAGCGAGATCTGGGACGCGAGATCGTAGTCGATCACCCACTTGCCCCACTGGAACCGCAGCGTGTCGAGCATGCGCGCCATCCGGGCGCGAAAGCCGTCACCACCCCGGCCGAGCTCGTCGATGCTCGCCGCCGGCGTCGGATCGAAGGTCACCCAGCCGACGGTCGGGAAGAACACCTCGTCCCACGAGTGCGCGTCGCCCGCGCGCACCGCGACGTAGCCCTTGTACTCGTTCCACTCGCCGCCGAGGAAGCCGTTCACCTGGCGGGTCGGGATGCGCGCGGCGCGCGCGAGGATCGCGAACGCCGACGCGAAGTACTCGCAGTGGCCCATCTTGCGATCGAACAGGAAGAAGTCGATCGGCTCCTGACCTTCCGGATCCTTCTGCTCGAGCGTGTACGTGAGGTTGGCGTCGAGCCACTGCTGGATCGCGACCGCCTTGTCGTAGTCGTTGGTGAGGCCCCGCGTGATCTGGGTGGCGAGGTCCATCGTGCGGCGCGTGATCGCGCGATCCCAGTACGGGTTCACGTCGGGGCCGAGGTAGACCTCGTAGCCGCGCGGCAGCTCGCCGTGCGCGGCGCGCAGGACCTCGGGTGGCGGCGGCGTCAGCCGCGACCACACCGTGTAGTGCAGGGTGTTGCCGTGATCGAGGCGGAACTCGTCGTTCTTCGGCGTCTTCTCGGCGCGCGGGCGGAGCGTGCGACCGTACTGCCACGCGTGGGGCTCGGAGGCGCCGAACAGTACGTCGGCGTCGAGCGGCTCGAGCCAGACCTCCTGTCGCACCCAGGTCTGGTCGAGCTGTTCGGGCGCCGGCCGCAGCGGCGGCTGCTGCACGTAGTGCTGGTACCAGAGCGACTGGCCGGGGACCGCGTCCGACGACGACACCAGCGTCGTCGGCGCGAGCTTGCTGCGCGACCACTGCCCGCCGATGTACTGATCGAACGCGACGCCGCGCCAGTGGATGTACGGTGCCTGGCGTCCGCCGGTCTTGCTGTCGATCTCGACGCGCATCACCACGGTCGAGTCGTTCTTGATCACGCCGTGCCCGCCGAGCTTCACGCCGTCGGCGAACCCGGCGAGCGTCATGCCCGCGCGCGACTTGAGGAAGAAGCCGATGCCGACGCGCGGCAGCGCGAGGAACGCGGCCGCCGACATCAGGAACACGACGAACGACAGGAGGCCGGTCCCGAAGAAGAACCGGCCGTTGACGATGCGGCGCGACTCGAGGATCCGTTGCACCTCGACGCGCTCGCTCGCGCGATCCTGCGCGTGCTTGACGAGCAGGTTGTCCTCCATCTCGCGGCGGAGGTGGAACATCGTGAGCGCCCACGTCGACGTGATCACGAAGCCGAGGAAGCACAGGCCGAACGTCAGATCGGCGTTGAGCACCGAGCCGGCGACGAGCATGAGGAACGCGAGCAGGTAGAGCTGCTGCCAGTCGCGCGCGGCGCGGCGGTTGTAGCCCTTCACGACGACGAGCCAGACGAGGAACTGCGCGCCGACGCCGAGGAAGTCGCCGGTCAACACCGCGGTCAACACGCTGTACGCCAGCGCGACGATCGACAGCCCGGTCCACATCCACGTCCACTTCTCGAACCGCACGAGCGGCGGCTCCCACCACCACGAGATCACGAAGCCGATGAACCCGCCGAGCGCGAACGCGGGAGACACGCCGCCGCCGGCGATCATGCCGACCAGCGCGCAGCCGACCATCAGGTAGGTCGACACCTTGTGCGCGAGCGCGAACCTCACGACCTAGACACTCATCACCGTCGTGGTGGTCGGGCGCCCCCCGGCGGGCAGCGCGGTGGGCGCGACGAGCACGCTCTCGATGCGCGGCCCGATCGGCGCGAACGCGACGGCCTCGTCGACGTACGGCAGCAGGGCGAGCGCGCGGTTGATCTTCGCCTCGTGGAGCCGCCCGACGCCGGCCGGCACGTGCGCGCCGCGCGCGACGAGCT
>JAPLLF010000101.1 GCA_026387715.1 Pseudomonadota bacterium | reverse complement strand
CGCGCTCGGCGATCGCCTTCGCGACGACCTCGTGCAGGGGCGCGCCCTCGAACGTGAAGAACAGCACCGCGCCGTCGGCGTCGAACCGCGAGATGTGCGCGCGCGCGGGGTGTCCGGCCTCCGCCATCGCGTCGATCACCGCGTGATAGACGGCCTTGAGCTTCGACGGTCGCGCCATCACCTGGAGGGTCGGCGACGGTCCCGGCGTGGGCTCGCCCGCGTGCAGCCGACGCCACCACAGGTCGGCGAGCGCGGTGTCGGTCGGCTGGCCGCCCTCCGCGAGCACGGCGCTCGCGATCAGATCGCGATCGCACGCGCACAGATCGGTCGGCCCGGCCGTGGCGGCGACCAGCAGCGTGTGGTGCGCCGGCAGGACGAGGCCGTCGTAGTGCCGCGCGGCCTCGGCCGCGTCGTAGATCCGCATGCCGGACGGCGCCGCGTCCTCGCGGAGCGCGAGGAACACCGCGTCGAGCGCGTGGTCGATCGTCGGCACGACGAACGCGGCGACGAGCCGCGCCTCGGGCCGGTGGTGGATGCGCAGCACGAGCGACGTGATGAACCCGATCGTGCCCTCGCTGCCGCACAGCGCGCGCGACAGATCGGGACCGGTCGCGCGGCGCGGGGCCACGCGCGAGTGCACCATGCGCCCGTCGGCGAGCACGGCCGACACGCCCGCGACGGCCTCCTCGAAGAAGCCGTGACGCGCGCTCGACTTGCCCGGGGTGCGGACCGCGACGATGCCGCCGAGCGAGGACCGCAGGATCACGGGAGGGTAGTCACCGATCGACAGGTTGCGCGGCGCGAGGATGCGCTCGAGCTCGACGCCGGTGATGCCGACCTGCACGTGCACGAGCAGCGAGGTCTCGTCGATCTGGAGGATCTGATCGAGGCGACGGGTCGCGATCTGGACGCGCGGCCGCGGATCGGTCGTCGTGACGATCTGCGGGCGATTGCCGCTGCCGACGGGATACAGCGCCGCCTTCGCGGCGCCGACGCGCTTGACGACCTCGGCGACCTCGAGCGCCGAGCCGGGCGTGACCCGCCACGTCGGCACGCCGTCGCCGTCGTCGTCGATCGTCTGGACGTACTCGGGGCCGACGATCGCCGCGAGCGCGCGCTCGAGGTCCATCATCGCCGTCACCGACGGCTTCGCCGTCATCGCCGCAGCCCCATCTTGCCGGGGTTGAAGATCCGATCCGGATCGAGCGCGTGCTTCGCGGCCTCGAAGATCGCCATCGCCTCGCGGTGCTCGCCCTGCATGAACGGCGCCTTGAGCAGGCCGACGCCGTGGTGATGGCTGATCGTGCCGCCGACCCGCGTCGTCGCCTCGAGCCCGTCGCGCCAGATCGCGTCGTAGACCCGCGTCGCGGCGCGCGCGTCGTCGGCGGTGCCCGCGAACGTGAAGTAGATCGAGCAGCCGTCGACGTAGGCGTGGGAGAAGTGGGCCATCACGACCGCGTGGCGGCCGATCGCCTCGCGGACCGCGTGGTACATGTCCTCGAGCCGATCCCAGCTCGACGCGACCTCCATCGTGTCGACGAACGCGCCATCGCGGAACACCGGCGACATCCGGTACGAGATCGCGTAGCGATGCGCGAGCCACGCCCACCCGGGCTCCTCGCCCTGATCGCGCGCGCCGGCCGCCTCGAGCTCGGCGAACACCAGCGCGGCCTCGACCTCGGTGCGGATGCGCGAGCCCTCGAGGCCGACGATCATCCGGCAGCCGCGCCGCGCGACCTTCTCCGCGACCGTGCCGATCAGCTTGTTGACGATCGAGCTGTTGTTCAGCGCCGCGTGCATGCCGCGCTGGCGCAGGCCCTTGCCACGCGCGAACGCGAGCAGCCGATCGACGAAGCCCGGGTCCTGGTCGGGCTTGGGGGGCGCGGGCCAGGCGGGCAGCGCGCCGGTCTCGACCGGGGGGATCGGCGCGAACTGCGCCTGGTGCTGCTCGGCGGCGACGTCGTCCGGCGCGTGCTTGCCGAACGAGTTCATCAGCGTGTCCATCTCGTCGTACAGCCGGACGACGGCCGGGCGCAGGCCCTTCTGGACGCCGCGCCGGATCGCGCTCAGGCCGGGCGCGACGTCGGGCACCTCGAAGCCGCGGAACACGCGCATCTGGGGCGCGGGCGACAGCCGCAGGCGCGCGCTGGTGATCAGGCCCAGCGTGCCCTCGCTCCCGACGAGGAGCTGCGTCCAGTTCGGCCCGCGCAGCGCGCGGTTGGCGCCGTCGGTCTCGACGATCTCGCCGCGCCCGGTCACGACGGTGAGCCCGACGACGCGATCCTCGACCTTGCCGTACTTGGTCGACAGCTGCCCGGCCGCGCGGGTGGCGAGCCAGCCGCCGACCGTCGAGCAGTAGATCGACGACGGGAAGTGGCCGAACGTGTAGCCGCGGCGCGCCAGCTCGCGCTCGAAGCGCTCGCCGTTGAGCCCGGCCTCGACGTCGCAGATCAGCTCCTCGTGGTGCACCGAGCGCAGCGCCTGCATGCGCTTGGTATCGACCGTGATGCCGCCGAACAGCGGCACCACGCCGCCGCACACGCCGGAGCCGCCGCCGTACGGGATAATCGGGATGCGCCGCTCGCGGGCGAGCTTGACGACGGCGACCACCTCGCGCACGTGCTCGGGCCACACGACGACGTAGGGGACGTGCGCGGGCGGGATGCCGTCGCGCCGCTCGATGAGCAGGCGCGGCCACATGTCGCGCGCGTAGGTCTCGAGGTCGCCCGCGCGCAGCGAGACCCGGCGGGGTCCGAAGATGACCTCGAGATCGCGGTGGAGCCGATCGATATCGATCACGCGTGGAGACCCTACGATAGTATCGTCCGCGCGTGTTGGTCAGCCTTGAACAGATCCAGACGGTCACCGTCGTCGGCGCCGGAACGATGGGCCACGGCATCGCGCACGTGTGCGCCCAGGTCGGCGCGCGCGTGCGCCTCTACGACGCCATCGCGGGCGCCGCGGCCGCGGGCCTGGCCAAGATCGCGCGGAACCTCGACAAGGGGGTCGAGCTCGGCAAGGTCACCGCCGAGGCGCGCGATGCCGCGCTCGGTCGGATCACCGCGGTCGCCGAGCTCGCCGCCGCATGCGACGCCACCGATCTCGTGATCGAGGCCGTGCCGGAGCGGCTCGAGCTCAAGCGCGAGGTGTTCGGCGTGGTCGATCGCGCGGCGCCCGCGGGGGCGCTGCTCGCGACCAACACGTCGTCGCTGCCGATCGCCGACATCGCCGCGTCGGTCGCCAACCCGGGCCGGCTCGTCGGCATGCACTTCTTCAACCCCGTGCACGTGATGAAGCTCGTCGAGGTCGTCCGCCATGCCAGCGCCGATGCTGCCGCGGTCGCGCTCGCCGTCGCGTACGCCGAGAAGCTCGGCAAGACGCCGATCACCGTCGCGGACTCGCCGGGCTTCGCGTCGAGCCGGCTCGGCCTCGTGATCGGCCTCGAGGCGATGCGCATGGTCGAGCAGGGTGTCGCGTCGGCGGCCGACATCGACACGGCGATGAAGCTCGGCTATGGCCACCCGATGGGGCCGCTCGAGCTCACCGATCTCGTCGGGCTCGACGTTCGTCTCGGGATCGCCGAGTATCTCACCGGCGCGATCGGCCCGTCGTTCACGCCGCCGCAGGTGCTCCGCGACAAGGTCGCCGCGGGCAAGCTCGGCAAGAAGTCAGGCGAGGGCTTCTACCGCTGGGTCGACGGCAAGCGTGCCTAGCGACCGTGGTCGGTCGCCGTCGCGATCGACCTCACCAGAGGATCTGCGCGCGCTTGGTCCGGACCGGCTTGCCGGCCTTGTCGCTCTTGTCGCTCTTGTCGAGCGCCTCGCGCTTGATGTCTTCCGTCGACACCACGTTGCGCTGGAGCTCGGGCGACAGCGCGTACGCGGCGATGCGCCCGAGCTCGGGTGACGTGCGCTGCAGGTCGGCGACCGACATCGCGGTGATCGGATCGACGTCGCGACCATCGATCCGCACCTCGAAGTGGAGGTGCGGACCGGTGGCACGCCCCGACGAGCCGACGCGGCCGATGCGCTGGCCGGCGGTGACCGAGGCGGCTGACCTGGTGTCGATGTGCTGGAGGTGGCCGTAGCGGGTGACGATACCGCCACCGTGATCGACGTAGATCACGTTGCCGTAGCCACCCTGGCGGCCGGCGAACACGACGACGCCGTCGCCCGCGACCATCACTGGCGTACCGTGAGGGGCGCGCATGTCGGTACCGTGGTGGAAGCGGCGATTGTGGTGGATCGGATCGGAGCGCCAACCGTAGCCCGAGCTCTTCGAGAGCTGATCGGCGAGCGGCTCGGTCGTCAGGATCGCGAGGTTCGCGACCGGAACCTCCGAGGACAGCGACCACGCGGACAGCCGATCTTCCGCGCCGTGCAGGAGATCGCGGAGGTCGAGCTGCAGGCGGACGAGCCCGTCGACGGTGGCGTGCGGCACCAGCTCGATGTCGAGGAAGTTCGCGAGCCGCCCGAGGGCGAGCGTCGACACCATGCTTGGCGTCGGTGCCGTCGTCGTCAGGGTGGGAGCGAGGAACGGCCTCGCGAGCTGCACGACGCCCTGCGGTGTGCCGCCGGCAGTTGCCGGCAACAGCGCGCAGACCATGACGATTCGATGGAGGGCAGACATCGTGGAGGAAGTCGAGTTTTTGACCCGATCGGGGGCGAGGGCAATGTAGGCGACCACCTTTTCGGAGTACACAGACTTCGAATGGGTCGATCGTTGCCACCACTTGCCCGCTGGTCCGTCGTCTTGCTCGCGCTCGCGGGCGCGGCGTGCTTCGCGCTGTCCGTCGTCGCGGGGGCGTGGTGGTCGGTCGGGCCCGTCGAGATCGGCCCACACGGGGCGCGGCAGTGCTTCGGTGGCGCCGATCATTGCGGGCTGCAGTGGATCGGCGCGAGCGCGCGCTGGCCGACGATCGGCATCGGGACGTGGGGCGCTGGGCTCGTCGCCGCGCTCGGCCTCGTCGTGATCGCCGCCGGGGTCGCCGGCAAGCGGACGCCGCGGCTGCTGGCCAAGATGACGATCTCCGCGGTGCTGCTCGCGCTCGGCCTGGGGAGCGCGTTCTACGTCGGGTTCCCGGGGCTCGTCGGGGCGAGCGTCGATCGCGGGCTCCTGCTGTTCGGTCTAGGGATCGCGCTCGGCGTCGCCGCGCCCGCGCTCATCGTCGCGCGCGTGCCGCGCTGACAGCGCGCGTGGCCGCGTCGGCATCGTCGCGTCGCCGCGCGGTCACCGCCATCGTGCGGACCACGAAGAACGCGATCACGGTCAGCGTCACGGGGATCACGTGGAAGACGCTCCCGACGACCATCGCCCCGTCGGACGCGCCCTGGAACGCGACGGCGAGCAGGTAGCCGCCGAACAGGCCGAGCCCACGGCGATCGTAACGGCGGCGCGCGGCCGCGGCGCCGATCATCGCGCTCCACATCGCGTGGCCCGGCACCACGAGCAACGCTCGCGAGATCCACATCCCCGCGCTCGGTCGGAGCGCGAGCGAGGCGACGTTCTCGACGAGCGCGAACCCCAGCCCCGCGTACGCGGCGTAGACGATGGCGTCCATCCGCTCGTCGAGCTCCGGTCGTCGCCACACGATCCAGGCGATCACGGCGAGCTTGCACCCCTCCTCCACGCCGGCGGTGAGGATCACGATCGGTGCGGTCCCGGTCGACGACGGCACTCCCAGCTCGATCGCGAGCACCGGGAGCATCGACAGCGCCCCGAGCAGCACCACCAGCTGCCGCAGCTGGGTCGGCACGGGGCGTGGCGCGATGCGATCGAGGACCGCCATCGTCACGAGGGCCGGAAGCGCACCCGACAGAGCCACCAACCACGTCACGCGCGACCGAGTATATAACCTCGTCGACAGTCGGTGGCTTGACACGTCGTATCAAGCGGCTGATCCTTGGTGCGTGCCGCCCGAGGCCATGATGGGCATGCCCACGCGGGTCGGCCGCTACGAGGTGATCAGCCATCTCGCCACCGGTGGGATGGCGCAGATCCTCCTCGCGCGTCAGACCGGGCTCGGCTCGTTCGAGCGCCACGTGGTGCTCAAGACGATCTTGCGCGAGCGGGCGAGCGATCAACGGTTCGTGACGATGTTCCTCGACGAGGCGCGCCTCGCCGCGACGCTGAACCACCAGAACGTCGCGCAGGTCTACGAGGTCGACCAGGCCGACGGCGCCTACTTCATGGCGATGGAGTACGTGCACGGCGAGAACACCCGCGCGATCCTCGAGACGTCGCTGCGCCGCGGCCGGACGATCCCGCTCGAGCTCGCGTGCATGATCATCAGCGGCGCGGCGGCGGGGCTCCACCACGCCCACGAGCGGCGCGGCAAGGCCGGGGCGCCGCGCAACATCGTGCACCGCGACGTGTCGCCCGCGAACATCATGGTCGGCTTCGACGGCTGCGTGAAGGTGCTCGACTTCGGCATCGCCAAGGCCGAGGAGCGCGCGACCAAGACCGTCGGCGGCACCATCAAGGGCAAGTACGGCTACATGTCGCCCGAGCAGTGCAAGGGCAACCCGCTCGATCGCCGCAGCGACATCTTCGCGCTCGGCATCGTGCTCTACGAGCTGACGACCCTGCGCCGGGCGTTCAAGGGGGCCGACGACTTCGAGACCATGAAGAGCATCGTGTCCGGCGACCTCGTGGCACCGTCGGTCGCGATCCCCGGGTTCCCACGCGAGCTCGAGTCGATCATCCTGACCGCGATGGCGACGGACCGGACCGTGCGGTTCCAGACCGCGGCCGAGATGATCGAGGCGATCGACGGGTTCACCGTGCGCGCGAAGCTGTCTGGCTCGGGGACCGCGATGGGTCGGTTCATGACCCAGCTGTTCGGCGACAAGAAGGAGCCGTGGGTCCACGCTCCGCGCGATCGGCAGCAGGGCGAGGTGACCACCGCGATGGGCAGCCCGCAGGACGGCGGCGCCAGCGAGACCGGCGACAATGACAACGACAACGACGACAACGACGAGACGGTGCTCTCCGAGGGCCGAAGCTTCGACGGCTTCGACGAGTCGTCGTCGTCGTCGTCATCGTCCGTGCCGTTGCCGCCGCCGCCGGCGGCTCCATCGCCGGTCGCACGGTACACGCCCGACCCGGTCCCAGCCCCGGCCCGAGCGCCGGTCGCTTCGAGCTGGGCGAACCACGCGTCGCTGAGCCATCAGCGCCAGAGCGCGTCACCTTCGAGTCAGCCGGTGGCGCAACCTCGCGCCGCGCCGTCGACGTTGATCGGTGGATGGCAAGCCACCCCGACCCCATCCCCGTCCCCGTCCATGGGGCCTCCCCCGCCGACGCAGCCCGCACCGCCGGCCCAGATCCCTGCCGACGCCCTGGACCTCCGGCGCACGTCGAACAAGGCGTGGGCGTTCCTCGCGGCCTGCCTGCTCGTCGCGACGACGATCGTGATCATCATCGCCATCGTTGCGTGACCCACGTGTGACCAGCACGTGCTGGATGAGGAGGAGAGGTTCCACCGCCCACGATGCTTTGCGGTCTCCGGCGGCCATGAGCGATGAAGTTGCGCTGAGTTACGAACGCCGATCGCTGGTATGCGCGCTGCACTGGCAACCGCTCATGACCAGCCTTGTCCAGCTCCTCGCGGTCGCTTCGCTGTCGCTGTTTGGGTGCCTGGAGGTCGGCGAGGTCGAGGGGCCCGACGATCTCGTCGACACCACGGTGGACTTCGATGACGCCGCGCGGGTCGGCCTGAGCAACGGCGTCAACAGCGCCTACTGCGTGGCCAGCCCGTACAACTGCCGCTTCCGCCAGGGCAGCTCGCGCGTCACCACGCAAGGTGGCGAGGAGTCGTGGGCGATCACCTCCGGGGCCTCGGTCCGCGATGGCAACGGCGACGTCCTCGCGGTGGAGACCGCCGGGCACGCCACCTTCAACTTCGGCCAGACCCGTTCCCTCGCCGGCAAGGCACACGCCCTCGTGCTGTCGACGAGCAACGGGAGCTCGGGCTGGTACCCGATCGATCACATCAAGGGTGAGGCCTCGTTTCGCCAGCAGATGGGCGAGGTCAATGCGAAGGACCCCGGCGGTGCCAGGCTGGCCTGCTATGCGATCCGCGACTCGCATGACACGAACCTCGAGCTCAAGAAGGTCGTCCACGACAGCAAGGTCGGTCCCTCCGGGCACGAGCGCGCCGGTGACTACCTCCCGCTCGTGCGCGACAACCACCGGCGCTCGGCCAACCTGATCTTCAGCGTGCCGGGCTTCGCGCTCGGCGGCGCCACCTCCGATCACTTCCCCGCGGGGACCAGGTTCCAGCGGCTCGACGTGCCGACCGACTCGGGGCGGCCGTCGATCTCGATCCCGTTGTGGGTCCCCGATCCGAACAACGGCAACCGCTACACCCGGCAGAGCGGCACGATGAGGTTCCTCTACGGCTACGTCCGGTCGACCTCCGACGGCACCAGGCGCTACGGCTGGATGGCGCAGGACGCGCTCGACGTGTCGACGAACTGCCCGTGACACCAGCGCGACGGACGGGTGGTAGGGTGAGCCAAGTCCAGCTTTGGAGGCCACGGGTTCGGTGACATAGTCCGGCCATGGCGACCCACATCTCCCCCCAGGCCGATCGCTTGAGCAGCCACGACCCGTCGACGGGAGACCTCGTCGGCACGGTCCCGATCCACACGCCGGCCGAGGTCGACGCGGCGGTCGCGCGCGCGCGCGTCGCCTCGCAGAGCTGGGGTGCGCTGTCGTTCGAGGCGCGCACCGAGGAGCTGGTCGCGTTCCGCAAGGCGATCGCGGCGAGCGCCGACGAGCTGGCCGCCATCATCCACCGCGAGAACGGCAAGCCCGAGCTCGAGGCGCTCACCGAGGTGATGATGTCGCTCTCGCACCTGGCGCACGCGACGCAACACGCGCCCGACGCGATGGCGTCGCGCAAGGTCGGCGTGGGGCTGCTCGCAAACTTCCGCGCCACCGTCAGCTATCACCCGCTGGGCGTGATCGGCGTGATCGGGCCGTGGAACTACCCGATGTTCACGCCGATGGGCTCGATCTCGTACGCGCTCGCCGCCGGCAACGCCGTCGTGTGGAAGCCGAGCGAGCTCACGCCGCTCGTCGCCGTCAAGCTCGCCGAGATCGCGCAGAAGACGTTCGCGCTCGCGCACCTCCTGCAGGTCGTGACCGGGGCGGGCGCCACCGGCGCCGCGCTCGCGAAGGCGGCCGTCGACAAGGTCGCCTTCACCGGCTCGGCGGCGACCGGGCGGCGCGTGATGATCGCAGCGGCCGAGCGGCTGACCCCCGTGCTGCTCGAGCTCGGCGGCAAGGATCCGATGATCGTCGCCGACGACGCCGACGTCGAGAAGGCGGCCGAGGCGTGCGTCTACGGCGCGCTGACCAACAGCGGCCAGGCGTGCATCTCGGTCGAGCGCGTCTACGTGGCCGACGCGATCCACGATCGGTTCGTCGCGGCCGTCGTCGAGCAGGTCAAGCAGCTCAAGGTCGGCGGAGACGACGGCCACCTCGGCGCGATGACGAGCGACCTGCAGGTCAAGATCGTGCGCGACCACCTCGACGACGCGGTCGCCAAGGGCGCCAAGGTGCTCACCGGCGGCAGCGCGGCGATCAGCGGCAACTACATCCAGCCGACCGTGCTCACCGACGTCACCCACGACATGAAGGTGATGGTCGACGAGACGTTCGGGCCGATCATCCCGATCCAGCGGGTGGCGTCGATCGACGAGGCCGTGCGCCTCGCGAACGACACCGTCTACGGGCTCGGCTCCTCGGTGTTTGGCAAGCACGCGCGCGAGATCGCCGAGCGCCTGCGCGCGGGAATGACCGCGGTCAACGCGGTGATGGCGTTCTCGGGGATCCCGGGCTTGCCGTTCGGTGGCGTCGGGGACTCGGGGTTCGGGCGCATCCACGGCGACGAGGGCATCCGCGAGTTCACGCGGGTGAAGTCGACCGCCGAGCAGGCGTTCGCGCTGCCGATCAACATGATGTCGATGAACCAGCCCAAGAACGCGCTCGCGCAGATGCGGGGCATGATCAAGCAGCTCTACGGTGGCGGCGTGGTCGCCAAGGCCGGCGACTTCCTGCGCAAGCTCCGCGGCTGATGCGCCTCGCGATCCTGCTCGCGCTGGTCGCGTGCGAGTCGCCACCCAAGCAGTCTCTCGTCGACGCGCCGGTCGTGATCCGGCCGATCGACGGCCCGACGCCGTGCTTCCTGTGCCGGCGCGACGAGCTGTGCGTGCAGAAGTTCTCCGGCAACTGCCAGACGGCGGGGGCGTTCTGCATCGCCCGCACCATCGATTGCCCCGCCAACGCGTGCTCGCTCGCCTGCGAGGCGGCGTACTGCGGCGCGCCGTACCAGTGCCAGAACCGTCCGTCGTGCGGCACCGAAGTGAAGGGCGCCTTCACCTGCTACGGCCCGTGAGTCAGTACTCGCAGTGCGTGTCCTCGGCGGGACACTTGAAGCGCACGTGGATGTGGTTGTCGTGGTTCGGCTCGTGGCGCACGATGCCGTTCGGCGCGCCGCGCCCGTGCGGATACTGGAAGAGCTTGTCGAGATGCTCGATCTCGACCTCGTGCTCCTTGGCCCACTCGTACAGCATGCCCTGCACCTTGTAGTCGAGGAACATGACCTGCACGCCGCCATCCTCGGTGGTGGTGTCGCTGAACGCGTCGATCAGCGCGAACGTCGCGGACATGTCGAGGTTGGTGTCGGTCGCGGACACGAAGTCCTCCGGGTAGTTCGCCGGCTTGGTCGTGTAGAACAGCCCGAGATCGAGGTCGCGGCCGGCCTGGTGCGAGCGGTGCTGGGTGATGGCGCCGCCGTGCTCGGCGGACATGTCGCCGATCGCGAGGGCGTGGACGTCGGGGAAGTCGCCGAGGATCGAGTCGACGACGTGCTTGGTGATGTCGACGGCGGTGCGCGTGCCGAACGCGCGCGACGGGCGCCGGATCACGTAGCGATCCCCGTCGGGGAGCTGCGAGGCCTCCTGGAGGCGACCCATCCACGGCGCGCCGACGGACTGTCCGGGAGCCGGACCGAGGTTGACCTGCATGATCGCGAGCCGTCGGGCCTTGCGGCCGCGCTTGGTCGTGATCGACGCGAGCTTGGCCGTCGGCTTGCGCTCGAGGCGGGTCGTCGCGCGGGCGGCGGCCTTGCGCGGCGGGGC
>JAPLLF010000350.1 GCA_026387715.1 Pseudomonadota bacterium | reverse complement strand
GCCCGCGCCGAGAAAGCACAGCCACAGCAGGCCGCCACCGAGCCGATCGGTCAGCGCCACGGGCCAGAGGAACCACCAGTCGAGGCTGAAGCGCTCCACTTTAACCAACATATCCGCTGCCGGCCCGCTCGTGGCCGGCGCGAGCAACGCGACGAAGCGGTCCGGATCGTCCGGGGTGACCAGCAGCGATCGGCGATCGCGACACTCGATCCAGACGATCCAGTCGGCGCGCGAGACCCACAGCTCCATGGTGCCGCGCGCGGTCTTCGCCAGGCCGAAGCCGCCCCACAGCCCACCCGCGCCGACGCGTAGCAGGTATCCGATCTCCTGCTTGAGGTCGGCCATCACCAGCTTGCGCACGCGCACGATGTCGCGCCGCGCGACGCGGCGCCGCCGGACCGGCCACACGAGCTCGAGGTCGTCGGCGTCGACCACGAACGCGGACGGCCGCATCGCCAGCCAGATGCCGGCGTACATCACGATGATGAGGGCCGCGACGCTGCCCAGGAGGATCCGGATCGCCGGCGGCGAGAACCAGATCTGGACCGCGAAGATGATCGGGATCACGAGGCCGATCCCCGTCATGATCCTCATCCCGGTCGACATCGGGGCGAGGCGAAACCGGGTGCGCATGCGCACAGTGTAGCGCCTCGGCACGCTCACCGCGCGAGCACGGTGACCGCGAGCGCGCCGCCGAAGCGCTCGTGATCGGTCCGCTTCACGGTCCCCGCGGCGCCGCTGCGCGCGTAGTCCCACGTCAGCTCGCCGCGCACGTTGAACGTGAACGTCTGGCTGGCGTTGCCGAGGACCTTGCGCAGCGACGGGGCGTTGAAGGTGGCGGTGTCCTGTGGCCGCTTCGTCGTGGAGATCACCGCACCCGGTGGATACCGGTCCGGTCCGAGCACGTTCCAGGTGTACGTCTCGTCCTTCGATTGCCAGCTGGTCTCGGTGGTGCCGGCGCCGGTGTCGATCGAGAACCGGAACGCGTAGGGCCCCTGCTCGACGATCGTCGTGTGGGAGGTCGGGCCCTTGTTCATCACGAACGTACGGTTCGCGGTCATCGCCACCGCCTGCACGACCAGGCGGTCACCTCGCAGCGTCATCGGCTTGTCCCCGGGCTTGAGCCAGACCCCCTCGACGCGAAACCAGACGTCCTTGGACTGGTTGGCGAGCGTCATCATCGGGGCGTTCTCCGATGACGCCGTCGTCGTCGGCCCCGACCCGATCGCCGGCTGGCCGGTCGCGCCGGCCACGCCGTTGCCGAGGGTGCTCACCTTCGTGCGGAGCGTGGCCAGCCTGTCCTTGAACCACTGCTTGTTCATCCGGGCGAAGGTCTTGGCATCGGACTGGGCGATCACCGAGTGCTGGCTGATCGCGTCGAGATCGGTCGCCACCGCGCGATAGCTCGTCTCCAGCTCGTTGCACCGCGCGAGCGTCGCCTGCGCCCGCGCGAGCTCGTCGCGTTGCGACTGCGCCCACGTGGACTGGTCCTGCTTGCCCATGGCGTCGATGACGCGCGTCGCCTCGGTCTTGGTCCGGGCGATCACCTCGCGAACCGCCGGCATCTGCTTGCGGAGCCCCGACAGCGCGTTCTGGAACTTGGTGAGGCTCTTGGCCTGGAGCGCGTCCGCGAGATCGTTGTTGATCTTCGTCTGGATGAGCAGCCCCGCGTTGGTGAGCTGGCTCATCCCGTCGATCAGCGTGATCGGGGGCATCGGTTGGGCCCACGCGCCCGGGGGGCCGCCCACGAGGCAAGCGCCCAGGACGATCAAGGAAGCAAGGCGACAGCGCGACATGGCAATCCTCCTGCGCACGACGATTGCGATCGTCGTGCCAGGGCGTGCCTGGAAAATTCCTCGGGCGAACGCAGGATCCCCTGCAAGGGTGGCGGCGCGCGCGAAGCACCGCGCACGATCCGCGCGCCGGACGAGACCGGCGCGAGGGTTACCGACGGCTGAAGAAGAACCCCCCGCCGCTGAGGAGGAGGACGATGAGGACGATGACGAGGATGGAGGAGATGGACATGATCGGAGTAACAGCAAGCAAGCGACGGCCCAACACCGCAGCGCCTCCCTGGACCACGCGCCGCGAGGGCGACGCCATGGGTGACCGGATCCGGAGCACGCCTGGCACGCTTCCACGTGCACCCACGCATTTCCGCTACGCCGCGCTCGATGCATGATGCGGCCAATGTCGATCAAACTCCACGGTGTCCCCGGTACTCGCTCCACCCGCGCGGCATGGCTCCTCGAAGAGCTCGGCCTGCCCTACGAGCAACACGTCCTCAAGTTCAACGAAGGCGAGCACAAGCAGCCGGCGCACCTCGCGCTCCAGCCCCACGGGCTCGTCCCGTCGATCGACCTCGGGCACGGGCCGATGATCGAGTCGGCGGCGATGTGCCTCGCGCTCGCCGACCAGCACGCCGACAAGGGCCTCGCGCCCGCGCTGACGTCTCCCGAGCGCGCGCGCTACTACGAGGCGATCGTGTACGCGGTGTCCACGCTCGACGAGACCGTGATCCCGATGTACCTGCACACGAAGGTGTTGCCGCCGGCGATGCGCGACGCGAAGTTGATCGAGGCCAAGATGCCGACCTGGAAGACCGCCGCCGCGCTGCTCGTCCAGCGGCTCGGCGCCCGCAACTTCATCGTCGGCGACGCGTTCACCGCCGCCGATATCGTGGTCGGCTACGACCTCGTGCTCGCGCTGGAGATCGGCCTGCTCGCGGACTACCCGACGCTCGCGGCCTACGCCATGCGGCTCGTCAGCCGGCCGACGTTCGCCAAGGTGTTCCCGAGCTGAGGGGGCGACGCCTCACTTGATCTGATCGATCTTGTTGTTCTTGCCGAGCGAGGCGACCTTCGGCTTGGCGCCGGACAGCCCCTTCTTGTAGGTGATCGTGTTGCCGGACCCGGTCGCCGCGATCCGATCCGCGGCCACGAGGTCGATGAGGTTGTTCGAGCCGTTGACCCCGAGCTCCTTGACGTTCTCGATCGACAGCTTGTTGTCGGCGCCGACGACCCCGATCTTGGTGCACGTCCCGGTGAACTTGTAGCTGCCGCGACGGGAGGTGATTTGGTAGGCGGGCTGCTTCGCGCAGTCGACGACGGTGACGTTGCTGACCTTGCTGTCCGGGGCGGGCTTGCGCTCGGCCGGCTTGTCGGCCGTCGGCTTGTCGCCACCGCCGGTGATCGCGTTGTCGGTCCCGAGGTTTCCGATCTTCGGCGTCCCCTTCTTGAACGTGACCTTGTTGGAGTTGCCGTTGGTCGTGATCGCGTCGGCGCTGGCGACGTCGATGACGTTCTCGTTGCCGTTGACGTCGAGCGCCGCGACGCTCTCGATCGAGAGCTTGTTCGCGTTGCCGTTGACGCTGACCGCGGTGCACGCGCCCTTGAGGGTGTAGCTGCCGCTGTTGGTGTTGATGGTGACCGCCGGATCCTTCTTGCAGTCGACGGTGCCGCCGCGACCGTCGTTGAAGGTCTGGTCGGCGGACGCCAGCGTGGGAGCGAGGACGAGCATCAAGCCTAGGAGGGTGCGCATGAGGTGAGCTTGGACGGCTCCGGATCGATTTGCTTCAAGCACGCGCACCGAAATCAGCGGACGCCCGAGCAGGCACTGGCCGCCCGTGGGCGCGGCTGCGCACCTGGTGTCCGCGCCCACGCCGCCGCCGAGCGTGGTGCACACGCTCTTGATCTTCGCGGCGTCCGCACCGCGGCGCGCAATCTGCACGCCCCCGAGCACGCGTTGCGCGTCGCGGACCGACGTAGGTGGTTCGTCGACGAGGACCTACATCCGCACGCACATCGTCGGGCTTGACGTCTCACCTCCGGCAAGGGACCTTTGAGATCGGTTGGATCGAGCAGTTGGCATCCAGCGGAAGCTCGGTCGGTACGAGCTCGTCCGACACCTCGCGAGTGGCGGGATGGCCGACGTGTTGCTCGCGCGCGCGACGGGGATCGAGGGCTTCGAGCGCCACGTCGTGCTCAAGCGGATCCACCAGCACCAGGCGCGTGACGCGCACTTCGTCCAGATGTTCCTCGACGAGGCGCGGCTCGCGGCGGCGCTCCATCACAACAACGCGGAACGTGCTCAGCCGGGTCTACGATCGCAAGCAGCAGGTCCCGATCGAGCACGTCGTCACGATCGGGCTCGCGGCCGCGGACGCGCTCCATCACGCGCACGAGCTCCGCGGTCCAGATCGCAAGCCGCTCGGCATCGTCCATCGCGACGTGTCGCCCGCGAACATCCTCGTCAGCTTCGACGGCAACGTGAAGGTGTGCGACTTCGGGATCGCGAAGGCGACCCAGCGCACCACCGAGACGAACTCGGGCGTGATGAAGGGCAAGGTCGCGTACATGTCGCCCGAGCAGTGCGTCGGGCTCGCGGTCGATCGGCGGAGCGACATCTCGTGCTCTACGAGCTCGCGACCGTGCGCCGCCTGTTCAAGGGCGAGAACGACTTCCTGACGATGAGCTCGATCACGCAAGGCGTGATCCCGAAGCCGTCGAACTACCGCCAGGATCTCCCCGTGGAGCTCGAGGCGATCTTCCTCAAGGCGCTCGCCGCCGACCCCGCGGCTCGCTTTCAGACCGCCCACGAGATGCGCACCGCCCTCGAGGACTACGCGATCAAGGCGCAGCTCCGGAGCTCGTCGACCGCGCTCGCCGACTACATGCGCGGCTTGTTCGGGACCCCGCCGCTGCCCTGGGAGCTCGACGACGACGAGCCCGAGATGGAGGTCTCGATCGACTTCGATCGCTCCAAGAGCGGCGTGGTCCACGCGCCCGAGGCCGCGATCGAGCGGTTCGCCACCGCGTCGGAGAACGCCCCGCTCTCCCCGATCGCCCGCGCGCGCACCAAGGCGATCACCAACGCTCCGCCACGCGCGCGCACGGCCTCGATCCCCGCGGTCGAGATGACCGGGACCTCCGACCCCGTGGCCGTCGTGGCGCCCGCTGGGCTCGCCGTTGGGCTCGCGCGCGTCGACGGTGTTGGTGAGGATCACCCCAGACCCACCCTTGCCTCACGCCGACGCTGGCTCGTCGGTGGCCTCGCGATGCTCGCGATCACGGCGGTCGTGATCGTCTCGACGCGCGGGGGAGATGCCGTCGTGATGCCCATTCCCGCGCCGCGCACCGCGCCGGTGGTCGAGTCGACGCCGACGCCGACGCCGACGCCGACGCCGACGCCAACGCCGACGCCGACGCCCGCGGTCGCCGAGCCGGCCACGGCGCCCGTCGCACCCACCGTCGACACCGGTAGCGCCGTGGTGGCGAAGAAGAAGCCCGTCAAGATCAAGAAGCCGGCCGCGAAGCCCGCGCACGGCACGTGGGATCCGAACGCGCTGTTTCCCCAGTGATCGCCGTGAGGATGATGAAGACGCCCCTGCTCGTCATCGCGTGCGCGTTGCTCGCAGCGCCCACGGTCGCGCACGCCGACGCGAAGACCGAGGCCAGGAGCCACATCGATCGCGCGACCACGTTGCACCAGCAGAACAAGTTCACCGAGGCGCTCCACGAGCTGCTCCTGGCGTACTCGCTCGATCCCCAGCCCGGGCTGCTCTACGCGATCGCGCAGGTCAACGTGAAGCTCGGCAACTGCGCGCAGGCGATCACGTTCTACGAGCGGTTCCTCACGACCCACCCGTCGGAGGGCCCGGAGGCCTCGGCGCGCGCGGCGATCGCGACCTGCCAGGCGAACCCACCGGCCGTTGCGCCGCCGCCGGAGCCGGTGCCCGACGTCGTCCCGCCGGTCGAGGTCAAGCCGGTCGACGTCCCGCCTCCACCCGCGCCCTCGACGCCACGGTCGGGAACCACGCCGTTCTACACCGACCTCCTGGGCGATGCGCTCACCGCCGGCGGGGTCGCGGTCGGCGTCGTCAGCCTGGTGCTCTACGGCAGCGCGCGGACCGACCTCGACGCCGCCGAGACCGCCGTCGACTACGCCGCGAGCCAGGAGCTGGTCGACCGCGCGCACCGCAAGCGGACCTTCGCGATCGTCACCGGCGTCGGTGGCGTCGCGCTGATCGGCGCGGGCCTCGCGCGGTACCTGCTGCACGATCGCGGGATCGAGACGCCCGCGGTCGCCGTGCTCCCGCTCGCGGGTGGCGGGGTCGTGTCCTGGACCGGGAGCTTTCGATGACGCGACTCGCCGGGCTCGCGCTCACGTTCGTCAGCGTCGCCGTCGTCGGCGGCTGTCTGCGCACCACGTCGTATCACTGCTCGTCCAACGCCGATTGCAGCGCCGGGATGTGCGAGCTCAACGAGTTCTGCAGCTTCGTCGATCCCAACTGCCCGAGCGGCCGCCGGTTCGGCGAGCTGTCGGCACAGTTCTCGAACACGTGCGTCGGCGAGCTCCCGCTCGTCGATGCGGGCGTCGACAGCGCGGCGATCGACGCGAGCCCCGACGCGCCGCCCGACGCGCCACCCGACGCGCCACCGAACTGTCCGGGCTACATCACCCTCGCGGCGGTGCCTGGCCATCGCTACAAGCTGTTCTCGTCGGCGGCGAGCTGGCAGACCCGCCGCGACGCGTGCGCGATCGAGGGCGGCTACCTCGTCGTGCCCGACGACGCGACCGAGCTCGCCGCCGTGGTGAACCTCGCCGGCGGCTCGAGCTGGGTCGGCGTCACGGATGCCGCGGTCGAGGGCACGTTCGCGACCGTGCTCGGCGCGGCGGCGACGTTCCTGCCGTGGGCGAACAACCAACCCGACGACAAGCCGCCGGGCGAGGACTGCGTGAAGGCGGCGTCCTCGAACCTCTACAGCGACGAGCGCTGCTCGCTGAGCCTGCGCGCGGTCTGCGAGTGCGATCTCCCGTAGTCGGCCTGGGTTCCTCACTTCAGGCCGACGATGTCGCCCTCGCGGAGGTCGATCCCCTCGGCGAGCGGGTGTGCCGGCATCCCCGGCATGCGCTCGAGGTCGCCGGTGATCACGACCAGGAGGCCCGCGCCGGCGTTGATCTGGACGGTGCGCACGTGGAGCTCGAAGTCCGTCGGCCGCCCGACGCGCCGCGGGTCGTCGGACAGCGACGTCGCGGTCTTGGCGATGCACACCGGGAGGCCCGCGAACCCGAGCCGCGCGACCTCGGCGAGGTCGGCCCGTGCGGCCGGGGAGAACGCGACGTCGCGCGCGCCGTACATCTGCTGTGCGACCGTCCGGATCTTGTCCTCGACGGGCTCGTGCCACGCGTACAGCGGCCGAGCCGGGACCGGCGGCGCGGCGTGCGCGATCACCAGGCGCGCGAGGTCGAGCGCGCCCACCCCGCCGCGCGCGAAGTGGTCGCTGATGGCGAACGGCACGCCGAGACGGGCGCAGTGGTCGCGAACGACCGCGCCCTCGGCGTCGGTGTCGGTGGCGTGGTGGTTGAGCGCGACGATCGCCAGCTCGCCGAACGCGCGGATGTTGGCGACGTGCTGGTCGAGGTTCGCGAGCCCGGCGCGGACGGCGGCCTCGTCGGGGCGCGCGAGGTCGGCCAGCGCGACGCCGCCGTGGAGCTTGAGCGCGCGCACCGTCGCGACCAGCACGACGGCCACCGGCGCGAACCCCGCGCTCGCGCACGTGATGTCGAAGAACTTCTCGGCGCCGAGATCGGAGCCGAACCCCGCCTCGGTGACCACCCAGTCCGCGCGCTGGAGCGCCGTGCGCGTGGCGATCACGCTCGAGCAGCCGTGCGCGATGTTGGCGAACGGCCCGCCGTGGACGAACGCGGGCGTGCCCTCGAGCGTCCGCACGAGGTTCGGCTCGAGCGCGTCGCGCATGAGCGCGAGCATCGCCCCGGTCGCCTGGAGCTGCGCCGCGACCACGGGCACCCCCCCGCGCGTGTACCCGACGATCGTGCGATCGAGGCGCGCGCGCAGGTCGTCGACGTCGCTCGCCAGGCACACCATCGCCATGATCTCGGACGCGGCGGTGATGTCGAAGCCGGTCGTGCGGGGCACGTCGTGCGCCCGGCCGCCGAGCCCGACCATCACCTCGCGCAGCGCGCGATCGTTCAGATCGATCACGCGCCGCCACACCACGCGCCCCGGGTCGAGCTCGAGCGCGTTGCCGAAGTGGAGGTGGTTGTCGATCATCGCCGCGAGCAGGTTGTGCGCGCTCGTGATCGCGTGGAGATCGCCGGTGAAGTGCAGGTT
>JAPLLF010000930.1 GCA_026387715.1 Pseudomonadota bacterium | reverse complement strand
GGGCCTCAAGTACGCGCCCACCGTGTCATCGCCAAGCGCCGGACCCACTGCCCACCTCTCGCGCAGCGCGCGAGGCCCCGGGTTCTACACCGAGGCCTATGTCATACAGGCTCCTAGGCGAGGCGCGCGTCGAGGATAGCGAGCGTCGCGAGGTCCGGCACCTGGGTCGGCCGGGTCGTCGCGCCTCCGTCGACGAACGCGCGCGTCCCGGCGTCGAGCGTGGCCGCCGGCGCATGCGCGACGATGTGCGCCACGATCGCGCGGGCGTGAGGCTCGAAGTCGACGTCGTCGAGGTCGACCCCGAGCGGATCGCCGTCGAGCCGGGTCCACGGCAGCAGCCGCAAGGTCGCGCCGGCGGTCGACACGACGTCGATGAAGGTATGGCCGTCGAGCGGCTCGGGGAGCCGCCGCACGACGACGCCGACGACGTCGCGCCACATCACCAGCAACGCGGTGCCGTCCTCGCGGCGGGCGTCGAGTCCGGCGCGCGACAGGGTCGCGGTCGCGGTCGCGTACTGGAGGTTCGGGATCGGCGTGACCGACGCGCGCACCGGCGCGGGAACATCCACGGGCGGAACTGGGGCCGCCGCGGGGACGACGCGGGCGACGGGCAACACGGGCGCGAAGGCCACCCGGTCGTCCTGGGTGACCGCCGAGTAGTTGGCCATCAACCCGGTCACCGCGGCGAGCAGCATGAGCGCCGGCGCCCACGTGCGATCGATCGACAGCGTGAACCCGAACATCTCGGTCGCCGGGAACTGCGGCGCGAGCAGGTAGCCGGCGAACACGGTCAGCACGAACAGCAGCACCGCGACCGTGTAGTTCACCCGCGCGAGCTTGTCGCTGCCGCTCCCCGACATGACCTTGGTGTAGGTCTGGATCGCGACGAGCAGCGCGAAGCCGAGGCTCTCGAAGAACACCAGGGGAGCGAGGGTGTCGAACCCGCCGGATAGCTTCGAGAACGAGATCGACGAGCAGTTCCCGTTCGCACAGCCATGGATGGTGCGCAGATCGAAGCCGACGGCGCCGCCGAGCGCCTCGTCGAGGATCCCGCGACCGACGTTGATCCGGAACCAGTCGAGCCCGAACGTGCACGCGAGCACGAGGATGACGGAGGTGCCGCCGAGGACCAGGACGCGCAGTCGATCGCGACTCACGCCCGACGATATCACGCGCTCAGCGAGGCGGTGCGGGCGTCGGTGCGGGCGTCGGTGCGGGCGCCGGCGGGGCCCCGAGCGTGATCGTCCCGGCATCCGTCGTCTTGCCGGCCTCGAGCACCAGCCCGCGCTTCATCGTCGGGGGCGGCGCCGTCATCAGCACCAGGATCTTCTTGCCGGCGGGCCAGGCGATCCGGAACGTGCCATCGGGCGCCGTCGTCGGCGGGGGGCCCTCGAGCGACACCTGCACGCGCGCGTCGCCGGTGTCGTCGACGAGCGTGACGCCGATGCCCCCGGCCGGCTTGCCGTCGGCGGTGACCGCCTTGCCGATCACGATCGCGTTGGCGACCAGCGTGAGCTCGACGGTCGCCGGCAGGCCCACCTTCACGGTCACCTTCGCGGTGGCGTTGCCCGCCTTCGACGTGACGCGCACCTCGTAGTCGCCCGGATCGACGCGCCCGAGCTCGAACGTGCCGTCGGCGTTCGCGAAGCTGCGCGCGGCGCGCGTCGGGCCGTCGAGCTCGACCGCGTACACGCCGAGCGCGCTCGCCGCGTGGACGGTGCCCGACAGCGTCGACAGGCCGACCGCGGCGATCGTGACCGTCGCGTCGGGCTGCACGTGCGGCGCGCGGCCGCGCAGCTTGCCCGCCTGGGCTTCCGCGATCACCTCGTACTCGCCGTGCGCCAGGCCGGTGAACGAGAAGTGGCCGCTCGCGTCCGTGAGCGCCGGCGCGGTGCCGCTCGGCGCGACGCCGTCGTCGCCGTCGTCGTCGTCGCTCTCGATCGACACCGTCTTGCTCGCGCCGTCCCCACCCGCGAGGTTTTGCATCATCGCGCGGAGGTCCTGGTTGACCGACACCCACGCGTCGGCGAGCGGCTTGCCGTCGGCGGTGGTCACCGTGCCGGAGATCTTGCCGTTCGGCAGATCGACCGCGAGATCGACGCCGGTCTTGTGCTCCTTGGCGGCGAGCGTGACCTTCGCGTCGTTCGTGTTCTTCGTGCTCTCCCCGGCGTGGACGCGCATCGGCCTGCCGCGATCGAGCACGACGAGGCGGTAGGCGCCCTCGGTCAGCCCGCGGATCTCGTACGCCCCGGTGGCGTCGGTGCGCGCCTGCACGCCGCTCGTCATCCGGCCGTTGCTGATGATCAGGTGCTCGGTGCCGGTCTGCCGCGAGGCCGCGACCGTGCCACCCACGACCGGCTTGCCGTCCTGGTCGGTGATCCGCCCGGCGATCGATCCGCCGGCCACGACCTTCACGACGAGCTCCGGGCCGTCGGCGACGACGTCGACGGCGACCGAGCCCTCGTCGCCGCTGGCGCACTGCGCGGCGATCGTGGTCTTGCCGGGGCTCATGGGCGACAGCGTGAACGTGCCGTCGCTGGCGGTCTGCACGGGCGGCACGAGCATCGGCATCGCGCCGTCGCGCATCCCGGCGCCGGCGAGATCGACCCGCACCGCGCACGCCTGGCGCGGCTCGACGTGCCCGGTGACCTTCGCGGCGGTGTGTACGTGGACGATCACGCCGTCGACGTCCTGGTCGGCGAGCTCGGCGATCGCGGTGCCGCTCGGCAGCGTCGTGTCGCTGCGCGCCATCAGCACCCAGCGTCCCGGCGGCAGGCCGGCGATCGTGAACGTGCCGTCGGCCGCCGACGTCGCGCGATCGGCGCCGCCGCCGTTGGTGAACGCCATGACGCTGGCGCCGGCGAGCGGCGCGTCCCGCTCGTCGACGACCTTGCCGTGGATCGCGGGCATCGTGGCGACGAGGATCTGCACGTCGGTGACCTGCTCGGCGACGCCGAGCCCGAGGCGGGTCGGCGTGCGCGAGGCCCGCCCGATCATGTGCGTCGCGCTGGCGCCGAGGTCGTAGGCGCCCGGTCGCAGGCCGGCGATCCGGAACTTGCCGTCGGGCGTCGTCGTCACGGTGCGCGTGCTCGACTCGACGAGCGCGATCGTGCCGCCGCCGTCGCGGTGGGCGACCACCTTCGCGGCGACCGGCGTGCGCGTCGCCTCGTCGAGCACGACGCCCTCGATCACGCCGCCCGGCACCAGCGCGAAGTCGGCCGTCGCGCCGGCGTCGGCGACGTCGACGTCCCGCGCCTGCGCCGTGTAGTCCGCGTGCGTCGCGGCGACGAGCAGCGGCCCGGCGGGCACGGTCAGCTCGTAGGTGCCGTCGGGGCCGCTCAGCGCGATCGCGACGCCGACCGCGACGGGCCCGCGGTCCACCCGTGGGGTCGCGTCGACGCGCGCGCCCGCGATCGGCCCGCCGCTCGCGTCGGTGATCGTGCCGTGCAGGCGCTTGCCGCCGAGCGCGAGGCCGAGGTCGATCCCCAGCTGCGCGCCCGCCGCGATCGTCCTGGCGACCGCGGCGGGCTCGTGGCCGCTCGCCGACGCGCTGATCGTCCACGCTCCCGGCGCGACCTCGACCGTCGCGCGGCCATCGACCCCGGTCTTCGCGGTGACGATCACGCGCTCGTCGTCCGCGGGATCGCGATCGTGGGGCCGCTCGGGCGCGAGCCGGAGCTGCGCGTTGCCGATCGGGCCGCGGCCGTCGGTCACGGTGATCGTCACCCGCGCGAGCCAGGCGTCGACGTTGCCGGCCGCGGTAGCGGGGGACAGCGGCGCGGTCGCCGCGGCGCTGCCCAGCGACAGCGCGGGGGTCGCGGGCGTGTCGCGCGGCTGATGGGTCCACCACCACGCGATGCCCCCGGCGGCGAGCATCACGACCAACAGCGCCGTTCGATAACGAAGATCACTTGTCATAGTTCCCCGGCGCTCAACTGGATGCAGCCCATCTCGATTCCCGCTCGCTCTAGAAACTGCGCGACTGTCCGCCGTCGACGGGGACGCACGTGCCGGTCACCCAGCTCGCGCGCGGCGAGGCGACGAACAGGACGACGTCGGCGACCTCGTCGACGGTGCCGAACCGACCGCTCGGGATCTCCGCGGCGACGAACGCGTCGATCGCGACCGGGTCGGCGATGCGCCGGCGATCCCAGCCGCCACCCGGGAACAGGATCGAGCCGGGCGCGATCGTGTTCACGCGGACCCGATCCCGGGCGTAGTCGCGCGCGAGCGCCTTGCCCAGCGCGATCACGCCCGCCTTCGCCACGTTGTAGCCAGGCGCGCCGCCGGCCTCGCGCCCCCAGATCGACGCGATCATCGTGATCGAGCCACCGCCGCGCTGCGCGAGCACGGGCGCCGCGCGCTGGGCGACGTGCGCCGCGCTCGTCAGGTTCGTCTCGATCGAGCTCGCGAGATCGTCGTCGGTCAGCTCGTGCGCGTCGCGCGCGAACGACTTGCCGACGACGGTGACCACGATGTCGAGCCCGCCGAAGTGCCCCACGGTCTCGCGCAGCGCCAGGTCCGCGCCCGCGCGGGTGGCGACGTCGGCGACGGTCGTCAGGTGCGGGCGCTCGCTCGCCTTGTAGAGCTCGTCCTGGAGCCTGGCGAGGTCGCGCTCGCCGCGCGCGACGGCCGACACGTACGCGCCCTCGCGGGCGAACGCGAGCGCGATCGCGCGCCCGATGCCGCGGCTCGCGCCGGTCACCAGCACGAGCTTCTTGTCGAGCTCGAGGTTCACGGGATCTCCCAGGTCCGGCCCCACAGCGCCTGGCCGCCGTCGAGCCGGAGGATCGAGCCGGTCATGAACTGGGCGGCGGGCGACGCGAGGAACAGGATCGACGCGGCGACCTCCTCGACGGTGCCGGCCCGCTTGAGCGGCGTCTCGTCGATGCCGCGCTGGAGGATCACGGCCGGGTACTGCGCGGTGCCCGACGACAGGATGATGCCCGGGGCGATCGCGTTGACGCAGATCCCGAACTGCGCCCACTCGACGGCGAGCGTCATCGTGAGGTTCTCGACGCCGGCGCGCGCGGCCCCGGTGTGCGCCATGCCGGGGAACCCGCGGTACACGTTCGCGGTCACGTTGACGATGCGCCCGTGCTTGGTCGGGATCATCGCCTGGTTGGCGACCTCGCGGCACATGTGGAACGTGCCGACGAGGTTGTTCTTGATCACGGCGAGGAAGCCGTTCGGGGAGATGTGCTGGGCGGGCGACGGGAACTGGCCACCGGCGTTGTTGACCAGGATGTCGAGCGTGCCGAACCGGGCGCGCGTCGCCGTGACGAACGCTTCGACCTGGGCGGGCTCCCGGATGTCGCACGGCGCGGCGAACACGCGGTCGCTCGCGCCTTCGCCCGCGCCGAGCTCGGCGGAAGCGGTCGCCAGCTTCTCGGGGGTGCGACCGCACAGGGCGACGTTGGCTCCCAGCCGGTGAAACTGGCGGGCGGTCGCCAGCCCGATGCCGGAGCCGCCGCCGGTGATCACGACCGTCTGGCCTGCAAAGATCCCGGGGGCAAAGATCTGCTGGCTCTCGTCGCTGGGCGCCTGCATGTGCCGCACATTACACCGGGAGGAGATCTGTCCCCAGATCGAGGGGACACGGCCCCAAGCCGGGATGTAGGCGGACCTCTTCCCTTGCGAGATACCCCCCACACGCACCCCAAAACCCAAGGGGATCGATCGCTTGGCTTCCCAGGGGTCGGGCCCGCGCATTGCAGTGCAGGACCCCGTGGCAGGGGCTAGTATTGCAGCGGTGCGTGGGAGCGAGCCGGTCGGTCGAAAGCGCCAGGGGCGCTACGAGCTCGGCGAGCTGCTCGGGCGGGGTGGCATGGCCGAGGTGTTCGCCGGCCACACGATGGGCGATCACGGGTTCTCCAAGCCCGTCGCGATCAAGCGCCTGCTGCCCGAGCTCGCCAACGACGAGGTGTTCGTCGAGCGGTTGATCGAGGAGGCCAAGCTCCTCGTCGGCCTCGCCCACGGCAACATCGTCAGCGTCATGGATCTCGCCCGCGAGGGCGACGACGTGTTCCTGGTCATGGAGTTCGTCGACGGCCCGAGCCTCCGCCAGCTGATCAAGGGGCGCGGCGCTCGCGGCCTGTCGCTCGGCGTGGCGTCGTACGTGGTCACGGCGGCCGCAACCGGCCTCCAGTTCGCGCACCAGCGCGCCGTGATCCACGCGGACGTGTCGCCCTCGAACATCCTGCTCACCACCTCCGGCGAGGTCCGCGTGGCCGACTTCGGCATCGCGCGTCGCGAGGGTGGGCCGATCGGCGGCGAAGCCGAGGTGATCGAGGGCAAGTGGGCGTACATGGCGCCCGAGCAGGCGCGCGGCGAGGGGCTGTCGCCGGCGTCCGACGTGTTCGCGCTCGGCGTCACGCTGTACGAGCTGCTCACCGGCATCCACCCGTTCGGCCGGCAGGTGACCGAGGACGAGCGCTCGAGCGAGCCCCTCCGCGTGATCCCGCCGCGCGTCGTCAAGCCGTCGGTGCCGATCGGGCTCGACGCGCTCTGCATGCGGATGCTCGCGCTCGATCGCCGCGATCGGTTCGCGACCATGCAGCAGGTGATCGACGCGCTCACCGACGAACGGTTCGCCAACGGCTATCGCGAGGGCGCCGCGGATCTCGCCGCCGCGATCCACGAGCTCCGGCCGTCGGCCATGCCGCCGCTGCCGCCCTCGCCGCACACGGCGGGCGTGACCCTCGTGACGCGGTCGCTGCTCGCGGCGCGGCCGACGTCGGCGAGCGAGCCGTCCGAGCCGTCGTCGTTCGCCAAGGGCACGGTCGCGGCGCGAGGTGCGCCAGCCGCGTCACTCAACGTGATCGTCTCGCCCGCCCGCAAGCGGTGGCCGCTCGTCATCCTCGGCGCGGCGGCGGTCGTCGGCACGATCGCCGCGGTCGTGCTGTCGGTCGCGCCGAGCGACTTCGACCGGATCGATCCGACGCCACCGCCGGTCGTCGCGCCCGTCGCCGTCGCTGTCCCGATGACGCTGCCGTTGCCGACGGCGCCGACGCCGCGCCCGCCGGTCACGGCGCTCGCGCCGATCGTGGTGCCGGTGCCGGTGGCGCCGCCGGTGGTCGATCCCGCCCGGCCGAAGCCCACGCCGATCGCCGTCGCGAAGAAGAAGGAGACCGGCACCCTGCGGCTGTCCACCTCGACCTGGGCGTACGCCTCGATCGACGGCGGCGCGCGGCAGGAGGTCTCGATGGTGGGCGCGTTCACGTTGCCCGCGGGCAAGCACACCGTGCGGATCTCCAACGACGAGCTCGGCCTCAAGCCGATCTCGACGACGATCGTCGTCGAGGCGAGCAAGGTGCGCGTCGTCCGGGCGGATCTCGAGTCGGGGCACGTCAACTGATGCGGTCGTCGCTCGTCGCGATCGCGTGGCTCGCGACGGCGCTCGCGCCCGGTCTCGCCCACGCCGAGGTCGACGCGGACGAGCCCGCGCGGGCGGCGAAGCCCGACGAGCAGTTCGTGCTGCTCAACGCGACCAACCGCTTCTCGTTCGGCCAGGTCGATCGCCTCCGGCGCGTGTTCGATCAGCGCGGGCTGCTCCGCCGGCTGCCGGCCACGCTCGAGGCCGCGCTCGACGGTCGCAGCATCAGCGTCAACGACATCGACGCGATCAAGGAGGCGTACGGCGAGACCGACTTCGCCGGCGCGCTCGCGCTGATCGACGCCGACGAGCAGCGCATCCTCAAGGCGGTCGGCAGCGGCGATCCGATCCCGGCACTCGCCGAGCTGTCCCAGTGGCGCGGCCTGATCTTCGCCGCGCAGCACCAGGACGACCTCGCCGTCGACTGGTTCCGCGCCGCGTCGCGCTTCAACCCGGCGTGGTCGCTCGACAAGAAGTACGCCTCGCCATCGATGCTGGCGCTCACCAAGCGCGCGCGGCGGGAGGTCACGGCGACCGGCAAGCTGCGCATCGAGGCGGATCCCGAGGACGCCGTCGTGCGCGTCGACGGTCACGCCGTCGAGGCCGACACCCAGCTCGAGGTGCTCGCCGGCTATCACTACGTCGTCGTCACCGGCAAGGATCGCGCCCCGTGGGCCGACCTCGTCGAGGTGATCCCGGGCAAGGCCGTGCGCCAGGCGATCAACCTCGATCGCGCGAGCCCGCACGACAAGGCCGCGACGCTGATCGACGCGACGGTCACGGCGACGCCCGGCAAGGCGCGGCTGATCGAGGGCAAGCGCCTGCTCGGCACGATCGACGGTGGCGCGCGCATGCTCGTGATCGAGAACGGGACCGAGAACCGGGTGACGCTACGGCTCTACGACATCGACGCGCGGAAGGTGAGCAAGCCGATCCTGCTCGACAACGACATGACCTCGGGCGCGATCACCCGGCTCGTCAACGAGGCGCTCGATCCCGACAACATGAACGCCAGCGCCGTGGTCGTGATCGACCGGGCGCAGCCGAAGCCCGCGATCTACGAGCGCTGGTACTTCTGGGTGGGGATCGCCGCGGTCGCCGTCGGTGGGTTCGCCGGCTACGAGTACGCGAGCCGCGAGCCCACCGCGGTCCGGTTCTAGCGATGGGGCGCGCGGGGATCCTCGTCGCGGGCCTCGTCGGCCTCGGCGCGTGCGCCGATCCCGTGGTGGACCTGTCGTTCACGTCGCCCGCGCCCGCGTTCGACGACACCTCGTGCGTCACCAGCGTCGAGCTCTACGCCGCCGGCAAGACCTATCCCGTCGACCCGCGCGACTTCGTCGGCACGACGGTCCAGGTCGATCACCCTCCGACCTACGCCGACCTGATCGCGGCGTTGCGCGGCAAGTTCGACGTGCCGGTCCCCCCGACGGGCCTCGGCGCGATCGAGGTCTACGGCTGGAACGGCGATCCGAGCTGGGACCAGCAGCTGGCCCCGTCGGAGCTCGTGTTCTACGCGCGAACGCCGTACGACGGCGACGACGTCAACCTCCAGCTGATCCCCAACGTCAGCTGCAAGCGCAGCACGGTGACGGTGCGCCCGCTCGACCTCGTCGGCTTCATCACCGGGAACTACCAGTGCGCGGCGGGCGCGATCCCCGACGGCGTGCCGCCGAACAAGCCGTTCGCCGACCTCGGCACGTTCGCGCCGGTGCTCTACCTCGACGACCAGGTGCGGTACTTCGGCGGCAAGTCGCGCGGCGACGTCGTCGGCGGGGTCGCGACGATCGAGGGCCCGACGACGGTCGGGCCGGGCTCGTGCCTCGCGATCGGCACGTACACCGGGACGCAGGACGCGATCGCGTGCGCGCGCACCGCGGGGATCTGCGGGCATCCCGGCGAGCTCGAGGTCGCGGTGTTGCCCGATGACTTCATCGTGCCGATGGATCCGAGCGCCACCTACAGCCGCGCGGTGGTCGGGGGCGTGTTCTCCACGATGCGCACGCCGGTCGCGGGCGCCAAGGTCGAGGTCGATCCGACGGAGGCCAAGGTCGCGTACCTCGACCTCGACGTCGCGACCAAGACGTTCAAGATCGTCAGCGGCCAGGCCACGTCGGCGAGCGGGTTGTTCGTCGTCTACACCAACAAGCTCGTCGACGTGCAGGTCACGTCGAACGGCAAGGTCGCCGGGGTCCAGGTCGGCAGCATCGGCGACGACCTCGTCGCCGAGTACCTGGCGACGACGATCGTCGTCATGCCCTGATCGCTGGTCAGTCGTCGTCCTCGAGCCGGAGCCCGAGCTGGGGGCGGTCGGTCGCCTTGTCGTGCACCAGCCGGAGCGCGCCGGTCTCGTCGGTGTAGTTGGCGGCCAGCCGGTTGGCCGACACGGGGTCGATGTCGCGCAGCCGATCGATGGCGAGCTGCGCGATGTCGCTCCACGCGACCACCTTGCGCGCGCCGTCGACCAGCCGTCCCTCGATGTCCGCGGCGATCCGGCGCAGGTCGTCGTCGGTCACCGTGCGATGCGCCGTCACGCGCGCGAGCGCCTCGACGATCTTCTCGCGATCGAACAGCTCGACGGTGCCGTCGCGCTTGGTGACCTTGAGGCCGGGCAGCCCGACCTTCTCGTAGGTCGTGAACCGGCGCTTGCAGGCCGTGCACATCCGGCGACGGCGCAGGCCATCGGCGGTCACGCGCGTCTCGGTGACGCTCGACTCCGCGCGACAGTAGGGGCATTGCACCCGGGAAGCTTAGCGCTCGTTCGCGGTGCAGCGAAATTTCGCCATCCCGCTGGGGGCGCCGCCGGTGTCGGACATCCGGTACAGGAGGTCGCCCCGCGCCGCGATGACCTCGGAGAACCCGACCCCGATCGCGCCGATCGGCGTGACCTTCGCCGTCCGCGGGTCCTGCCAGCCGTCGACGCGCGAGACCGCGTTGAGCTCGAAGATGTTCGAGCCGACCCACAGCCGGTCGGCGTCGTCGAACGCGCAGTCGGCGAGCGCGCCGGCCGGCGAGATCGCGATGCTCGACGCGGGGTTCACGGCCAGGCGTCCCCGGGCCTCGACGAGGCAGTACAGGCGGCCGTCGGCCTTGGCGGCCGCGAACCCGACGCACGGGCCGGTGGGGTGCGCCGCGAGGCACAGGCCCTCGTAGTTCTTCGCGCAGTTGGTGTCGTGGGCGTCGCACACCATGTCGCCGTGGCCGATCGGGTACGGCCCGTCGACGAGCGCGAACCCGGCGGCGCGGCGCGCCCACACGTGAACGTAGCCGGCGGACGACAGCCCGTACAGCTTGCCGTCGCGCGCCGCGAGGCCCTCGAGGTCGTCGCCCGCGTCGCCGAGCGGCCAGGACCCTGTCTCGGTCGTCGCGCCGGTGTCGGGATCCACGATGCCGTACGCGCCGTGGTTGCCGCTGTCGCTCGTGACCACCAGCCGCAGCGCGCCGTCGATCGTCAGCCACGCGGCCGCCGATGCCTCGGGGACGGGCGTCGACGAGGCGAACGGGGCCTCGACGCAGGTGACCGCGGGCTCGTTCGTGATCGCCGGAGCGGTCGGAGCGGTCGGAGCGGTCGGTGCCGCGGACGTCGGCTCGATCGAGGTCGGCAGGTCGCGGCGACACCCGAGCCCGACGACGACGACGACGACGGCGACGGCCGTACGCGCGCTCACACGCCTCGCTTGCTGCCCCAGAGGAGGACGTGCAAGCGGGTCCCGAGCCGGAAGCCGCGCGCCGTGCACACGTCGGCGAGCCACACCTTGGCCGCCAGCTCGTCGGGTGTGCGGCCTTCGGGCATCAGCGTGATCCGCGCCGGCGCGATCCCGTAGGTCGTCGCGAGCTGGACGACCTCGAGGACATCCTCCGGCGTGCAGATCACGAACTTGAAGTTCGCGGTCGGCAGCGTGCTGAACGCGGTCAGCGGGCCGCTGCGCAGCCGCGCCGCCAGCTTGTTGCCCGAGTTCGCGAGCTTGGGCGACACGTTCCACTGGTCGATCGCCTCGCGCAGCGCCGCGGTCGGCTCGATCGAGCCGCTGGTCTCGACCTCGAGGCGAAATCCCTGGGCGTGCAGGGCGCGCGCGAGCGCCAGCACGTCGTCCTGCTGCAGCATCGGCTCGCCGCCGGTGATCACGATCGTGCGCGCGCCGCTGGCGGTCGCCACGATGCGCTCGACCGCCACCTCCCACGCGAGCTCCTCGACCTCGGTCGCGCGGTCGTGGTGGTCCCAGTCCCAGGTGTACTTCGTGTCGCACCACGTGCAGCGCAGGTTGCACTCGGCCGTGCGCACGAACACGCTCGGCACGCCCATCGAGATGCCCTCGCCCTGGATCGACGTGAAGATCTCCGACAGCTTCATCTGGCCCAGGCTTCAGGTCGACGATTCGGTGGCGTAGTCCTTCGAGAGCAGCGCGAGGGCGATCGTCGACGCGCCGAACATCCCGGGCGGGATCAGCGCGAACCAGATGTTGAGGCCGAGGATCGATCGCACCTTCGGGGCGCCGAAGAACATGCAGACGAACATCACGCCGGTGATCGCGACGAGGAACGACCACGCCACGCGCGAGCCGCGCACCGACAGATAGGCCAGCCAGCCGAGCAGCAAGCCGACGATGAGCAGCGTCACCGGCAGGGTCGGCGTCATGTTCGCGGTCACCGCATTGAACCCGGCGACGACCGACGTGATCCCGAGCAGCGCGGCCAGGCCGTGGCCGACGAGCTTGGGGAGGGCCGCGGCGGCCGCGATCGCGAGCGCGATCACGCTGGTCGACGTGAGGAACGCGCTGGTGTTGAGGTTGTCCCCGAACACCAGGAGGACGAGCACGTCGAGCGCGACGGCGGCGCCGAGGATCATGCCGATGGCGGCGGCGGCACCTGGGCGAAGTTGCATGCCGGCAGTCTACCGCTCGCGACGGAATCAGTATTCCGCGCGCACCACTAGCGGGGCTTTTTCTTGCCGAACAGCGAGCCCCAGAAGCCCCGGGGCTTGTCGTCGAGCGGGGCGGGCAGGGCGGGTGGCGGCGGCTCGCCGCCGGTCCCCGTGGCGGGCGCGCTCACCTCGGCCGGGTCGACGAGCGGCACCAGATCGGTGGGCGTCATGCCGCGCCCGGTCGCCGCGGGCATCCGCATGGTCTGCGAGATCGTGATCGGCAGGCCGGGCTCGCTGGTGAGCGCGGTCTCGGTGTCCTCGAGCTCGCGCGCGTACTCGGCGCGAAACAGCTGGCGCATGAACTGGCGCAGCTCCTTGGGATCGAACCGATAGCCCGCGATCAGGTTGTCGAGATCGGCGGCGAGCTGGGATGCCGTCTGGTAGCGATCCATGACGTCGCGCGCGAGCGCCTTGAGGACGATCGCGTCGAGCTCGGGCGTGACGCGCCGGTTGAACGTCGACGGCGGCGGGACCTCGGCCTTGCGGACCTTCTCCATCAGCGCGAACTCGGTGTCGCCGCGGAACAGCTTCTCCGTCGTCAGCATCTCGTGGAGGATGATGCCGGCCGAGAACACGTCGGTGCGCGCGTCGAGCGGCATGCCGCGGATCTGCTCCGGCGACATGTAGCTGAACTTGCCCTTGAGGATGCCGATCTCGCTGGTGAACTTCATCAGCGCCTGGGCGATGCCGAAATCGAGCAGCTTGACGTCGCCGTCGTACGACAGCCGCACGTTCGACGGCGACACGTCGCGGTTGACGATGTTGAGCAGCCGGCCGTCGGCGTCGCCGAGGTTGTGCGCGAAGTGCAGGCCCTCGGCGATGCGCGCGCCGATGAAGACCGCGTGGGGCACCGGGATGCGATCGGGGAGCCGCGGCGGCTGGTGCTGCTGGTTCTCCTGGCTGCGGCGCAGCACCTGCGTGAGGTCGCGCCCGCCGATGTACTCCATCGCGATGTAATGGCGCCCCTCGTGCTGGCCGACCTCGACGGTCTCGACGATGCAGCGGTTCTTCAGCATCATCGCGAGCTTCGCCTCGCGATGGAACATGTCGACGAACCGCGCCTCGCGCGCGAGCTGCGGGCGCATGACCTTGATCGCGAGCAGGCGAGGCTTGGCCTCGGAGCGGACGACCGGCCGCGCGCGATAGACCTCGGCCATGCCACCCCGCGCGATCAGGCCCAGGAGGTAGTACTTGCCAAACGGCACCGGGTCGTTCGGGGCACCCGACGACATCCGACCTTCCTGAGATGGACGCTCCGAGACCACGGCCGCC
>JAPLLF010001231.1 GCA_026387715.1 Pseudomonadota bacterium | reverse complement strand
ATGCGTCGTAGTCGGCGACGAAGGCGGCGACCCGGCGGCCCAGGCGGAACTGCGTGCGGACCGCTGCGGCGAACTCGCCGGCGGTGAACGACTCGCCGATCGATCGTGACAGCCACGTCGAGCGATCCCAGCCGTTGCGCGTCGCCTTCTTGCCGACGCGTTGCTCGGCGTCGCGAACGTCGGCCGCGCAAACGCCCGACATCATCACGGCGATCGACTTCTTCCACTCGGCGCCGTCGAGCTCGAGCTTCGCTTCGACAACCTCGTGACCAAGCTCCTTCAGTAACTTCGCGCCGTCCGCGACCGCCGCCACGCAGTCGGGGTGCGCGTCGCCCGCGAGCGGCGACGTCGTGGTCATCGCGATCCGGAGGCGCCGCGGCGGCCTGTCGACGTCGGCGCGGAACGGGGTCGCCGGGCGGGGGAGCGGATAGATCTCGCCCGGGGCGGGGCCGGCCGTGGCATCAAGGATCGCCGCGCTGTCTCGAACGCTGCGCGTGATCACGTGCTCGACGGAGAACCCTTCCCACACCTCGCCTTCATCAGGGCCGGTGGGTACGCGCCCGCGCGACGGCTTGAATCCGAACACGCCGCAGCACGACGCCGGAGTCCTGAGCGAGCCTCCACCATCGCCGCCGCTGGCGATCGGCACCATGCGCGTCGCCACCGCGACTGCGCTCCCGCCCGACGAGCCGCCGCACGTGCGAGCGAGGTCCCACGGATTGCGGGTCGGACCGAATCGTTCCGGCTCGGTGACCGGCATCAGCGCGAGCTCCGGCGTGCTCGTCTTGCCGACGACGATCATCCCGGTCGCGAGAAAACGTTCGACGAGGTACGAGCTGTGCGATGGCGTCCAGTCGCCGTAGAACCTCGAGCCCGAGGTCAGCGGCTCGCCCGCATACGCAGCGAGGATGTCTTTCAGCAGGAACGGCACGCCACGGAAGGGCCCGTCGGGGAGCGTACCGACGGCGGCCGAACGTGCCTGCTCGAACATCAGGTGGATCACTGCGTTGACCCGAGGGTTGACCACCTCGATCCGCGCGATCGCCGCGTCGACAAGCTCGAGCGGTGTGACCTCCTTGCGGCGAACGAGGTCGGCAAGCGCGGTGGCGTCGTGGTTCTCGTACCCGGCGAACGCTGGCATACGCTCGCGACGCTACTACGGCGCGGGGAACGGAAGCGCGTAGATGCCGGGCTTGTTGACCGCCTGCAGCGATCTGGTTGGCCGCCGGCTAGGCCAAACCGGCCGCGACCGGCGATCCGATTGGCCGACGGGCGTGCGATCCGGTTGCCCGGTTGAAGAGGGTCGGGCTGAATTCTCTCGGTACCGATCGCCGAACGCGGGACACTACGCCTCCAACTTCAGGACCACGCCGGCCTTCGCCGGCATCGCGAACGACACGCGGCTGTAGTCCTCGGCGAATGCATCCGGGTGAAGGTGCGCGTACACCTGCTGGGTGATCGCAACGCTCGAGTGGCCGAGGATCTTCGACAGCTTGAAGATGTCCCCGCCGGACGCGAGGAAGAGGCCGGCGAAAGTGTGCCGCAGATCGTGGAGGCGCAGCTTCTTGGCGACGCCGGCGCGCAGCACCGCGGCCTTGAACGGGCGGAACACGCTCGTCTTGTTGCGAGGCAGCTGCTCGTCGAACTTGTCGACCTTCGCGCCGGG
>JAPLLF010000409.1 GCA_026387715.1 Pseudomonadota bacterium | reverse complement strand
ACGACGCGGTCGCCACCGCCGCGGCCCGGTGCGCGGCCGATCCGCGCGTCGAGCGCGTCGTGATCACCGCGGTCGACAAGGACATGTGCCAGTGCGTGCGCGGCGACCGCGTCGTGTGCTGGGACCGCCACAAGGACGTCACGCTCGACGAGGCCGCCGTGCTCGCGAAGCACGGCGTGTCGCCGCGGTCGATCCCGGACTACCTCGCGCTGGTCGGCGACACCGCCGATGGCATCCCCGGCATCCCCGGCTGGGGCAAGAGCTCCGCGGCGAAGTTGCTCGTCGCCTACGGCGCGCTCGAGGCCATCCCCGACGACCCGACCGCGTGGACCGCGACCGTGCGCGGCGCGGATCGGCTCGCGGCCTCGCTCCGCGAGCGTCGCGCAGACGCCCTGCTCTACAAGCAGCTCGCGACGCTCCGCGAGGACTGTCCGATCGTCTGCGACCCCGACGCGCTCGCGTGGCGCGGGCCCGATCCCGTGGCGCTCGCCGCGATCTGCGACGAGCTCGGCATGGACGTCGGCGCCCTCAAGCTCACCTGACGAGCTTGATCGACGACGTGAACGTGCCGGTGAGCCCGAGCTTGCCGAGGCGCGCCGTCAGGCACGCCTTGGCCTTGGCGTCGACGTCGGTCGCCGAGACGAGCTCGCACCGCCCGGCCGTGCAGGTCACGCGGAGCGTCGACGCGGCGACGCTCCCGAGGCACGCGCGCATCGCGGCATCGCCGCCGATCACCGCCGGCGCCCCGCCGTCGTCCGCCGGCTTCTCGACCTTCGGGCTGAGGATCGGGTGTGGGGTCATTCGTTCCTCCTTCGTCTCGCTCTGGTCGTCCCCCCGGGTGTTGGTCTCGACCGGCAACACCTCCCTCGTGCCGCCACGAGACTTGTCGCCGACGGCGCCCTGGTGCTCGGGCGTCGGCGTCGCGGGCACCCGCAACGGCACCTTGGCAGGGATCGGCTTGGGAGGCTTCGGAGGCGGTTGTGCCTCGCCTCCGACGGGCGGCGGCGGCGGTTCGGGTGTCGTCGTCGGCGGGACCGTCGCGCCTGGTGCGTTGTCGAGCTTGGCCGTCGCCGCGGTGTCGACCGCGCTGCGCTCGGCGTGACGACCGGCCGCCGAGGTGTCCCCCGTCGTGGCGCCCGCCGGCACGTCGGCCAGCGCCAGGCTCCACGCCGCCGACTCGCTGACCTTGCTCGTCTTGTTCGCGCCGAGGTTCCACCGCGCGTGGTTGTGGGCGAGATCGATCGCGACCTTGCCGTACGCGGAGGTCGCGATCACGTCGTCGCCGCTGACCGCGTCGCCGACCCCGAGGTCGCGCGCCACGCCGGCGCGCGTGGCGACGACCTTGCCGGTGACCTCGACGACCTTGCCCGCCGCGGCGCCCGCGACGACCGCGGGCCCGGCGCCACCGCCGGCAGCATCGCCCTTGCAAGCAACGAGGGTCGACGACGCGACGAGAAGTCCGAGGGCTCCGACGAACAGGGCGCGCATGTGCGGAGAATATACGCGGTGATTCCGGAAGATCGAGGACCGCGTGGGGACGCGGCACGCGAAACGAGCGAGCGAAGCACGACGCACCGCGCGAGGGTCCGCGCTACGCTGGCGGCGTGCGCGCGTTGATCCTGATCGCGGCCCTCGCCGCGTGCCATGGCGGATCACCGAACACCCCGCGCGCGACGACGGGCGCGATCGCCGGGCTCGCCCGCGATCACGACAGCCACGACCCGGTCGCCTCCGCGCAGATCCGCGTGCGCGCCCAGGGCCAGTTCACGCCGCTCGCGACGACGTCCAACCTCCAGGGCATCTACGGGATCGATCACCTGCCCCCGGGCCGCTACAGCCTGTCGGCGACCTTCGCCGGGCAACCGATCGAGGTCAGCAACATCGACGTCCACGCCAGCGAGACCGCGGTCGTCGACCTCGTGTTCACGCTCGGACGCGACGACGCCGTGAAGATCGACTACGGCGATCCGAAGGCCAGCGAGATCGAGCGCTACCGGCCCAGGACGCTGTCGGCCCAGCTGGCGATCGTCGAGGGCACCGTCAGCGATCTCGGCTCGAAGGCGCGGGTCGCGGGCGCCGTCATCACCGCGGTCGGCCCCGACGGCAACGCGCTGCAGGCCGTCTCCGACGAGCAGGGCCGCTATCGGATCGAGGCGCCACCGAACACGTACGTGGTGAGCGCCTACTACAGCGTCAGCGGGCACGGCCAGATCGAGGTCCGCCGCAGCGACATCGCGGTCGCCGGCGGCGAGGCGGTCAACGTCCCGTTGTGGATCGAGCTCGCCCGCTGATCATTTGAAGTAGTAGCGAAGCCCGAAGCTGCCCTCGACATCGGAGTACACGCCGCCGTTGTAGTACTGGTGATAGAAGTCGAGCGTGAAGCAGAGCTGGACGAAGATGTCGATCGGCACGTTGTTGAAGTCGAACGAGATGCCGGCCGGGACGCGCAGGCCGAGCGCGCTATCGTCGTTGTAGCCATTCTGGTTGTAGCCATAGCGCCAGTAGCGTCCACCGATGCCGACGTAGAGCGGCAGCTCGAAGGCCTCGGTCGACACCAGGGTCAGCGGATGGAACAGGTAGTCCGCATAGATGTGCAGGCCGCCATCGGCGTAGCGGTTGCGGAACCCGTAGTAGCCGAACGCGCCGATGCCGAAATCGATCGCGCCGCTCGGCGAGGTGAAGTACTTGCCGGTGAGCCCGCTGGGCTCGCCGAGCTCGACGCCGAGCCCGAACGTCTTGTTCGCCTCGAAGCTCTTGCTGGCCTGCGTGGGTCGAGGCCGGGCCGTGACCTCGGGAGCGAGCGCGACGAGGATCGCCAGGCCGGCGAAGGCCGTTAGGATGGTTCGCTTCATGGCCTCGATCTTATCGCCGTTCGCGTACGCAACGCGCTTCATGCGAGAATATGGATGTGGTCCAGATCATCCGCGCACACATCGTCGTACTGACGTGTGCGGTGGCGTGCAGTCCCACGACCGCACCGACGGTCAAGACGAGCGATCCCGCACCGTCGAATGTCGCAACGACGGCACCGATCGACGCCACAGTGCCGGACGCCCCACCACCACCGAAGCTCGCGTGTGGCCCAGGCTCCACCGCGAAGCCCGCGCCCGCGCCGGAGCCGACGCTGCTGTGCGTCCGCGCGGACGGCACCCGCCACGGGCCCTTCGTGTCGACCTTCCCCGACGGCACGGTGGCGTCCACCGGGACGTACGCCGACGGCGTTCTCGACGGCGCGTGGCAACGCAACCACCCCACCGGTCAGGTCGCCGAGCTCGGCACGTTCCTCGTCGGGCACAAGTCGGGACACTGGAAGCAGCTATCGGAGACGGGCGTCGTGCTCGGCGAGTACGACATCGCGGCCGGGACGGGCACGGAGAAGCGCTGGTACGACGCCGGGCCGCTGTACAGCGAGCGCTCGTTCGTCGCGGGCGTCGAGCACGGCACGTCGAAGATCTACGCGCCCGACGGCTCGGTGCTGGTGTCGGCGCGCTTCGTCCGCGGCAAGCTCGACGGACCGCACCAGTTCGGCACGCGCAACACGCTGCGGATCGAGGAGACGTTCTCCGGCGGCGTGCGCACCGGCAAGCGCACGGTCTGGCAGTTCTGGTTATTGCTCGTCGAGGAGAACTACGACGCGCACGGTCGCTACCACGGCCCGTACACGATGTGGCGCAACAAGAAGACGCCGCGCTTCAAGGGCGACTACGAGCACGGACGCAAGGTCGGGCCGTGGATCTGGAACGATCGCGACAACAACCTCGAGCGCGAGGGGACCTACGTCGCCGGCAAGCGCGACGGCGTGTGGACCGAGTACTGGGAGAAGAAGGTCACGTTCACCGGCACGTACGCCGTCGGCAAGCCGGACGGCACGTTCGTCTACAGCGATCGCAACGGCAACGAGCTGGGTCGCTTCGACATCAAGGACGGCACCGGCACGATGCTGACGTATTACGGCAACCGCAAGGTCGCGACGCGCGAGCACGTGTTCAAGGGCACGCGCGACGGCGCGTACCAGGAGCTCACGGTCCGCGGCAAGGTCATCCTCGAGGGCCACTACGCGAGCGACGTCCGTCACGGCGCGTGGAAGGAGTGGACGCTCGACGGCGTGCCGCTGGTCGAATCGAGCTACCGGCGCGGCAAGCTCGACGGCACGGTCCGGAAGTTCGTCGACGGCAAGCTGTCGACCGAGTCGACGTACAAGGACGGCAAGGCGACCGGCACGTATCGCGAGCTGCGCCCCGGGCCGGCGTCGGCTCCACGACCCGCGGTGACCGGGCAGTTCGTCGACGATCGCCGCGACGGCACGTGGACGCAGTACGACCCGACCGGCAGCGTCGTGCTGGTGTCGACCTACAAGGCGGGCGTGCTCGACGGGCCGTGGAAGCAGCTGGTCGACGGCGCGGTGCTCGAAGGCACGATGACGGCGGGGCGGCGCACGGGAACGTGGACGCGCACCGACAAGGGTGGCGCGGTGCAGACGCTCTCGTACGATGTGTGGTGATCGCGATACGCCTGTCGCCAGATCGCGACACCACGAACCTCACCTAACTAGGCTCGAGGCCAAGATATTCCCGACGTGATCTTTCTCCGTCCGCGCGCTGGTTCCTGACGAATCAGTGCAACCTCGGAGGCCGTCGCGCGTTCTATCTCGTACCGAGGGAACGCCAGTGACCGAACCGAAGACCCAAGCCTCCGCCCTGCTCGCACTCGCCCGCGCGCGCCGCATCCAGCGTGCACACGCGCACGCGACGCTGCATCGGTACGCGCCGATCCCGACGCTGCGGCAATCGCTCGGCTTCATGACGTCGACCGCGCGCTTCGCCGAGGGCACCAACCCGCACGCGCGCGTGTTCGACGAGGCGGCGCTCGCGCACCGGATGTCGGTGATCGGCGTCGCCCCCGCGGACAACATCGCGTTCGTGGTCGAGGAGCTCGGGCACGAGGACGCGCCGGTCGTGTACCGGCTGTTCCTCAACGGCCCGCGGGCCGGGCACCTCGTGCCGCTCCACGCCTGGTACGAGCTGTCGGCGCCCGCGGACGTGATCCGCGCGCGCATCGAGCGCCTGCGTCAGACGCTCACGCCGGTGACCCGGTGCGAGCACGAGGCGTGGATGCTGTCGACCCGCGTGATCCAGCGGCGCGCGCTACGCGCATCGTCCTCCACCCTCGCCACGCCCATCCGCAAGTACGCGCTGCAGCTCGTCGTCGAACCGGTCCGCGGCAACGGACCGAGCGGCAAGACGACGGTGACCGCGTTCCTGCGTCCCGAGGCCGAGCTGGTCGGGGCGTGGCTGCTTCCGGATGGGCTGGCGATCGCGCGGATCACCTACACGGGGATCCCCACCGGCATGGGCGCGTCGAAGGACACGGTCGTGCTGCTCGGTGGAATCGATTGATCCTGGGCTGTTAGGCCATGAGAGCCGGGCTGCCGATCAGATCACATGGCTACCTCGTAGATGGGGAGTAACATCCTCTCCGTCACGACCGTAGGAGTTCCCATGCGCCTCGCCCTCGCCGCTTCGCTCGCCTCGCTGTTCGCGATCGGGTGCACCGATGACGGTCCACCGATCGACAACGGCGAGACCTACGACTGCACGCGCGAGACGCGCGCGGACGAGTTCTCGGTCGGCATCATGAAGACCGGCACCGCGTTCGACTTCGCGATCACGAGCGCGGCTCCCGCGCCGCCCGCGCGTGGTGACAACACGTGGATGGTGCAGATCACCGCCAAGGGTGGCGGCGCGGCCCTGGTAGGCGGCGCGCTGATGGCCAAGCCGTTCATGCCCGACCACCAGCACGGCTCGCCGATCCAGGCGATGGCGACGGACATGGGGGGCGGCGCCTACGAGATCTCGCCGATCAACCTGTGGATGCCCGGGCTGTGGGAGACGACGATCACGGCGACCTCCGGCGCGACGACGGATCAGGCCGTGTTCCGCTTCTGCATCCCCAACTAGTATCAGTTATAGGGGTTCTGACCGATTGCTGTCGTTGACGCGTTTGACGTCGACTTCGTCGTCGACCCCTTCGTTGTCCCCTTGAACGGCGACGTTGAGCTTGCCCCCTTCGTTGTCGTCGACCGACGGCACGGCAGGGGCAACGTCCAACCTCAACGATGGGAGCAAGCTCAACGTCGCCGTCGAACGCGTCGAGGTTGGAGTCAATGTCGAGGTCAAGGTCGACGCGAGGCTCGAGGAGACGTTGAGGTGAGGTACTAACCTAGAACGGGTTGCAGTGATCGAGAGCGCCCTGGGTCGCGCGCGTCCACGTGCGCTTCGTGCCGGCGATGTCGAGCGTCGGGACCATCGCGCGGAACTTCGCGTCGAGGTGGCCCGAGGCGATCAGCGCGTCGAGCATCGCGAACGGGAACGGCCGCACGCGCAGCCGCGCCTCGATGCGATCGATCTGGTTGATCACGCCCGCGCTCGGCCGCAGCGTCGCGGTCGACGAGTGATCGTAGGCGGGGTCGTTGGGATCGGTCGTGATCGGTGGCTTGAGCAGGATGCTGTCGACCGCCCCGACGTCCCAGAAGAAGTGCGCCGGCTGTGTCTTCGCCGCGTCCTGGTAGGTGCGATCCCAGAAGCCGACGATGTTCGGATCGAACACCTCGGGATCCACGCCGTCGGGCACGGTGCCGGACGAGTACACGACCGCGTTGCTGGCATCGTATGCGACGATCTCGAGCCACGTCCGCCGATCGTGCGAGGCGCCCGACGGGAAGCTGTGGCCGGTGCCGATGGTGTCGAGCCGCACGGTGATGGTGCCGTCCGGCAACACGCAGATCCCGCCGTGCTGCGCGCCGCCGGCCGAGCGGATGCCGACGATCGTCACCGCGGGGTCGAGGTCCCGCTGGATGCGTTGCGCGTTGAGCGCCATGTCGGGCCACGGCGTCATCGCCTGATCGATCGCGGCGAACGTGTGCTCGTGGAGCCCGTTGGCGCGGAACGGCACGTTCGCGGTCGGATCGTCGGCGACGACGTTGTCCGAGCCCCCCATGTGGCAGGCGCTCGCGCAGTTGAGGTGCCGCACCGGATCGGGCTGCGCGAAGATCGTCGTCTTCCAGTCCGCGAACGTGCGCTCGAGGTGCACGCCACCGGGCGTCACGATGTCGTGGCACGACCCGCACATCGACGAGTCGTTGCGGACGTTGTTGCCGTCCATCGACGGCAGGTAGGCCGACTTGTGCGCCGCGTTGCCGACGGGATTGGTGATGCCGCCGCGCATCGTGGTGTCCATCGCGAGCGTGAGCGAGTTGTTGTGCGGCTCGCCGACGCCGGTGACGTTGTGACAGAAGTAGCAGGTGATGCCGCGCTGGGCCTTGGGGAGCGCGGCCGGGTCGAAGTCGAGGCCGTTGGTCGTGCCGAGCGCGACAGCCATCGGCGCGTGGCACGACACGCAGAACGGGCCGAGCGCGTTGTTCGTGTCGGCCTGGCCGCGGTTGTTCATCGCGACGAAGATCGGATCGTCCGACGCGTACGCGTGCATCGACGCCGCCCACTCCTGGTAGTGCGTCGGGTGACACGTCTTGCAGGTCTCGGGATCCTGGAGCTCCTCGATCGAGAGCGTCGGCGTGTCGTCGCCGCACGCGCCCGCGAAGGCCATCAAGATCGTACCGATCGTGCCGATCGTGCAGATCACCAGCTTCATCGCATCGCTCCCCCGAGGACCCACTTGATGATCACGCAGCGCTCCGGCGCCGACAGCGGCGAGCCGACCGGCATCTCGTAGTCCGCTCCCGGGGAGCTCGTGCGCACGACCACGGCGCTGCACGCCGGGTCGCCTGGGACGACGCGCCGGTCGAGCAGCGCGTCGTACGCCTGCTGCTCCGTGGCGAACGTCATCCCGCCGCGCTTCCCCGCGTCGGAGTGACACGAGGTCTTCGTCGATCCACAGCCATCCTTGTGGAACGTCGGCTCGTAGAGGATCGCGCAGTCGGTGTCGACCACGATGCACGCCGGTGGCGGGTCGGCCGCACAGGCAGCCAGCGCGACGGCCGCGACGAGACACGATCGCATCGGGGCACTGTACTCCACGGGCCGTGATCGGGCAGTGGGGCAGCGCACTGGCACGTCATGTCCATCTTGTCGCAGCGAGCGGCGCCAGCGCCTCGACGAGCCGGCGGTACCGCCCGTAGGCAGCGTCGAGGTCATCCGCCGGGAGGACCGGCTCGGTCGGGACGACGATCTGGCCCGCGGCGGCGACGAGATCGGGGTGCGCCCCCGCCGCGACCGCCGCGATCATGGCGGCCCCGAGCGCGCAGGTCTCGCGGGGATCGAGGTGGTGCGGCAGGCCGAGGACATCGGCGCGGATCTGCGCCCACACGCGACTGGTCGCCCCGCCGCCGAGCACGCGCACGTCGTCGGTGCGCAGGCCGAGGGCACGCAGCCGATCGACGACGTCGCGGCAGGCGAACGCGAGGCCCTCGAGCACGGCGCGTGCGAGGTGCGCGCCGGTGTGACGCGCCGCGAGCCCGTGGAACGTGCCGGTCGCGTGGGGGCGCCACACCGGCGTCATCGCGCCGGCGAGCGCCGGGAGGAACGTCACCCCGTCGGTGGCGGGGACCGAGGCCGCGAGCGCGTCGAACGCAGCGTCGTCGGCCACGCCGAGGAGCGCCGTCGCCCAGCGGACCGCGCCACCCGAGAACCATCCGGGGTTCTCGACGAAGTAACCGCCCGCGGGGGCCAGGTGGGTCTCGACCATCGGCTCGGCCGCGACCCGATCGAGGATGGGCAGCGGGGTGAAGGCGCCGACCACCTCGGCGGTGCCGATCGCGCACACGATCGAGCCCGCCGCGACCACGCCGGCGCCGAGCGGCGTCGCGAAGTCGTCGCCGGTGCCGACGGCGACCGGCGTCCCGGCGACGAGGCCGGTGAGCGCTGCCCCGCGCGTGGTGAGCGCGCCGGCGAGCGCGCAGGTCGGGCGGATCGCGGGGAGCCACGCCCGCTCGACCGCGTAGCTCGCGAGCAGCTCCGGTGACCACGCGCCGGTCGCGAGCGCGCACAGGAGCGTCGTCGACGCGAGCGCGGGATCGAGCACGGCGACGCCGGTGAGCCGCTCCACGAGGTACGAGGTCGGCTGGTGAAAGCGTGCGGCGCGCACCCCCCGCGCACGCAGGAAGGCGATCTTCGGGGCGAGATGCCCCGGATCGTCGATCTGGCCCGCCAGCGCGAACACCCGCGCGGGATCGACGGCGTGCGCGGTGGCGCGTCGGTCCTGCCAGATCACCGCGTGGTGCAACGGCTCGCCGGCGGCATCGACGGCGACGCAGCCGTCGAGCTGCGCGGCGATCGCGATCGCGGCGACGTCGCGCGGCGACGCCCCGGCGCGGTCCAGGGCGTCGCGGATCGCCGGCCCGAGCGCGGCCTCCCAGTCGCGGGGATCCTGCTCCGCCGCGTCGGGTCCCGGACGGTGAGTCGGGTACCGCCCCGCGCCCTGCCCGCGCACCGCCAGCGAGGACGCGTCGCACGCCACGACCTTGAGCGATTGCGTCCCGAGATCGATGCCGAGGACGAGCACGGCGTCGATGCTACAACGAAGCCGTGAACTACTTCGGGCATGCCGCGATCGCGCGCTGGCGGGCGCTCGCGCCCGCGGCGGTGCTCGGCGCGATGCTGCCCGACTTCGCGTCGATGTGCGGCGGTCGGCTGATCGCCAGCCAGCCACACGACGTCGTCGCCGAGGGCGTCGCCCTGCACCACCACACCGACCGGGTGTTCCACCAGCTGCCGGTGGTGACCGGCCTCATGCGCGGGCTCGAGGAGCGGCTCACCGACCTCGGCTGCGCGCGCGGCCCGACGCTCGCGGTCGGCCACATCGGCGTCGAGCTGCTGCTCGACGGCGTGTTCGTCGCCGACGCCGCGGATCGCGCGGGCTACCTCGCGGCGATCGCGAGCGACGCGAGCGTGGCGTGGCACGACGACGGGGACGCGCGGTTCCAGGTGCTCCTCGATCGGCTCCGGACGTTCGGCGTGCCCGACGACCTGCGGACCGTCGACGCGATCCTGTACCGCCTCAAGCGGGTGCTCGGGCCGCGCCCGCGCCTCGCGCCGAGCGCGGCAGACCTCGTCGCGATCGAGCGCGCGCTCGGCGAGCACCAGCCGCGCGTCGTCGCCGCGGCCAGCGAGGTCATGCACGGCGTGCGCACCGCGCTCGACGGCTGACCGCGACGCGGCTACGTCGCGATCCGGAACGAGCGGTGCGGGCGATGCTTGAAGTCGGGCGGCGTCGTGCGGTGGGTCTGCTCGAGCGGCGCGAGGTCCCCCGGCTTGAACCGCCGGCTGTTGGTCGCGAACCAGATCACGCCGCCGGGGCTGCAGATCGCGCGGAGGTCGTCGAGCAGCGCGGCGTGATCGCGCTGCACGTCCCACGTGTAGTCCATGCGCTTGCTGTTCGAGAACGTCGGCACGTCGGCGACGATCACGTCCCAGGTGAGCTTCGCGTCGCGCGCGTCCTTGAGGTACTCGCGCACGTCGGCCTGGATCGTGTCGCCGGCGAGCCGGTTGAGCGCGAGGTTATCCTCGGCCCACTCGGTGTACGTCGCCGACAGATCGACGGTCGTCGCGTGCATCCCCGCCTTGGCGGCGTACACGGCGAACGAGCCGGTGTAGCCGAACAGGTTGAGCATCGTCTTGCCGGTCTCGGCCGCGACCATGCGCCGCGTCGTGCGGTGATCGAGGAACAGCCCGACGTCGATGTAGTCGGTCAGGTTGATGCGGAACGCGCAGGCCCCTTCGTGCACGGTGCGCCACGCGGTCAGCGGTGTGTCGGCGTTCTTGTACTGGTCACGGCGGTCGAGCAGCCGCTCGCGCTGCTTGACGAAGCACGCCTTGCCGTCCAGGCCGTCGACCAGCGCGGTGCGCGCGACGTTGACCATCGCGTCGAGCCAGACGTCGCCGCCGCCGCGATCGGAGGCGCGCATGTCGCTGATCACGAGATCGCCGTTGTAGGTGTCGATGGTGATCGGGATCTCGGGGATGTCGCGGTCGTAGACCCGGTAGCAGGTGATCGCCTCGCGCCTGGCCCACTTCGCGAGGTGGCGCGACGACTTGGTCAGCCGGTTGCCGATGTCGTCGGCGAGGGCATCGAGCTCGCGCATCAGACGCCTGCCACGCCGCGCTGGCTGCGGACGCGATACTCCAGGGTGACGGCGCGCCGACCCTGCGGGGGCAGCTCGACCGACCACGACACCAACCCGCGCTCGTCGACGGTGCGGGCGGTGATCTGCGTGATCGCCTCGGCCCTCGGCTCGGCCTTGGCGAGCAGGTACGCCTGCGGCGCCGCGAGCTGGATCTCGACCTGCTCGACCTCGCTGATCGGGATCCGCTCGGTGACGATCACCTCGCGCTGGCTCGCGCCCAGGTTCGACAACCGGACCGCGACGCGGATGGTCTGCACGTTCCAGTTGCTGAGCAGGCCGGCGTCGTCGCGCTCGCGGGCCTCGCTGCGATGGACGCGGATCTCGGCGTCGGGACCGAACCCGAGTTCGAACGTCTCGCCGACCGCGACGAAGCCGAGCTCGGCGCGCCCGACGAGGCCGCTGTCCATGATCAGATCGACCGGGCCGGCGAGCAGCGGGATCGCGCCGGTGTTGACGAGCCGCGCCCGCAGGTGCACCCACGGCGAGCGCAGCGGGATCGCGACGAGCGCGAGCTGCGCCGGCGCGGCGAAGCTCGCGACCGGGATGCGATGGGGCGTCCCGTCGCACGCCACGCTGACGCGCGTGGCGCCGAGGGTGAGCCCGATCCCCCCGTCGTCGATGCCGGGCACCTCGAGCGCGCCGCTCGCGGCGCCGAGCCCGGTCGTCTGGTGCTCGTGCTCGCGACTCTCGACGGTCACGGTCTCGGGCCTCCGGCGCGCCGCGAGCTCGTCGTCGACGAGATCGGGGGGCTCGACCCCGAGCGAGGCGCGCTCGAGGGAGCACGTGAGCGCGACCCCGGTCCAGGCCTCGCCCGTGGCTTGCCAGACGCACGCGGCGGTCTGCCACGCGATCGTCCCGGTCGTCGCGTCGGTGCGGCCGAGCGTGGCGCGGTGGTACGGCCGCCAGGCGCAGCCCGGCACGACGTAGCCGATGGTCACGGTGACGTCGCCCGCCTGCTCGGCGATCACGTCGACGACGATCCGCGCGATGTCCTCGCCCGCATGCGCCCTGGCCTGCGCGATCCGCCCGTCGAGTCGCCCGAGCGCGCTCGTGAGGTCGCGCTCGCGCGTCTCGCCGTCGACGAGCCGCGTCCCCGCCGCGGCGTCGAGCGCGTCGAGCTCGGCGAGCTGCGCGTTCGCGGTCGGCGCCGCGACGCCGCGCGCGGCGGCGACCGCGAGCTCGCGCGACGACACCTCGATCAGATCGACGATCGCCGCCGACTCGGCGCGCGCCGCGGCGAGCTGCGCGGCGACCCGCGCGAGGTCGTCGACCAGCGCCCGTCGCTCGGCGTCGAGCGCGGCGAGCTCCCCGGAGCGATCGACCCAGGCGACCCGCTCGCGCTCGCAGCGCACGTCGTGGACGCGCGCGCCGGTCGCCGTCGCGATCAGCGTCTTGTCGACGAGGATCGGCGACACCCCGGCGATCACGAGGCGGGTCTGCCCCGCGGGGACCGCGAGGGTGCCGCGCCGCGTGATCGAGGCGCGATCCTCGAGCACGGTGACCTCCACGATCGGCGCCTGCATCGTCGTCATCGTCGTAGTCGTCATCGTCATCGCTCCCGCCGATTGCCACCGACGAGCTCCAGCTTGCTCGCGATCTTCACTTCATAGCCCGCGCGCAGGGTGCGCTTGGTGCTCGCCGGGATCGTCAGCCGCCAGCGCTGGCCGCCGCGCAGCCGTCGATCGCCCGGGGCATCCGGCGGTGGGCTCCACGGCTCCCACGCCGGCTCGACCTTGCCGAGGGTGACCTCGACCTGGTCGTCCCCCTCGCGCGCGACCGGGATGCGCTCCCGCACCTCGAGATCGATCGCCCGGCTCGACAGGTTCTCGACGTCGATGAGGTGGTTGCTGGCCCCATCGAGCCCTGCGACCAGCTCGTTGAGCTTGAGCTGGATGGCCAGCGCGTCCTTGTACTGGGCCCGCTGGATGAGGAAGACCATCAGGATTGTGACGATCGTGGTGCCCGTATTGATGACGAGCTG
>JAPLLF010000952.1 GCA_026387715.1 Pseudomonadota bacterium | reverse complement strand
GCAAGGCCGCGGTGGCGGACGAGCAACCCAGCGAGATATCGAAGCCGAACCCGCTGGCGCCGATCGCGTGCTGGACCTCGATGGCGATCGCGGGGTAGCTGCGCTGGAGGCACGACGCCCCGCACACGACGAGATCGATGTCGGCGCCGGTGCGGCCCGCGACCTCGAGGGCCAGGCGCGCCGCGTGGACCGCGTACTCCGCCTGCACCGCGAGCTCCTCGGGCGGACGCTCCGGGATGTTCGGGCACATCCGCTCGGGGTCGGTGAGCCCGGTCCGATCGTGGACGTAGCGCCGCTCGATGCCCGACGCCTTGACGATGAACTCCGGCGACGACTCCTTGAGCGCGACGCGCGTGCCCGCGGCGATCGCGTCGGCGTGCCTGGCGTTGTCGCGGCGCACGAACTCGTTGAACGCGATGCACAAGTCGACGTTGTCGAGCACGGTGGGCGGGTGCCAGACCCCGAATCCTGTGATCGACGTGCCGGTCGTCTGCTTGGTCATGCGGCAATCTAGCTACCCCATTCCCAGCCCCAGGTCACCGCAATAACAGGGTTGTGTCAGGTCGTGTCGGACCGCGATCGCCGGTTCACCAGGATCGTCATGACCACGAGCCCGATCGTCGCCAGCACGATCGTCCGGAGTCGATTGACCATCGTGAACAGGAGGCCCGCCTGCGACGACGCCCCCAGGACACCATACAGCACGTAGTTGGTGCCATCGGCGAGCCCCAGCCCGAGCGGCACGACGTTCGACATCCACGTGATGAGGATGCCGACCGACAGCGCGGCGAACACCAGCGGCGGCGACAGCGAGATGTCGACCGCGTGGAGCACGACGATCGTGCCGAGCCAGTTGAGGACGCGCGACCCCAGGACGCCGACGAAGCCGCGGGCGACGCCCGGGCCTGCATGACCGAGCGCCCGCAGCCGGTCGTCGACGTCGATGATCCCGGCGCGCCACCGCGCGGCACGCGCCGCGGAGATCAGGTGGGGGACCTCGAGCGCGTCGATCAGCGACCCCACCGCGCCGCGCTGGACGAGGATCGCGACGACGATCGCGAACCCGAGCAGGATCCCCATGCCGATCCACAGCGCCAGCGCCACGGACGCCGGGAGATCGACCAGCAGCACGGTGAGCGGCACGCCGACCACGACCGCGAGGATGCCGAGGAAGATCGTCGACAGGTTGAACATCACGACGGTCGACGCCGCGGTGGTGAGCGGCAGGTCGCGCGCGAGGAGCCGGATCTTGACCGCCTCGCCGAGCGAGTTGGCGGGGGTCATCCGGTTGATCGCGATGCCCGACAGCTGTGCGGCGAGCACGCGGCGCAGCCGCAGGCTGGGGTCGGCCGCGAGCCCGTGCATCGCGAACGCATCGCACGCGGCCGAGGCGAGGTCGATCACCGCGAGCACCGCGAACCAGGCGCCGGTCCCCAGGACGGACCGCCGCAGGCCGTCCCACCCGAGCGCGTTGACGACGAACCCGAGGGCCACCGCCGCGACCGCGAGCACGCCGAGGTCGAACAACCGGCTCGCGCGCGTCCGCGCCATGTCGGCGCGACTATAGCTTACTCGTCGCCGTCCTCGGGATCTCCGGAAGTCCAGTTCCAGGTCACGCGCCCCGGCAGCGTCCCGAACAGCGCGATGAACTTGCCGTCGATGTGCGGCCACTCGAGGTACGTGCTCATCGTCTCCTCGAGCACGTGTGACAGGTCGGCGGACCGCGCGATCCGTGCACGATCCTCGTCGGACAGCTCGTCCGCGGGTCGCTCCTCGCCGAGCACCGCCGCGCGCACGATCTGCGGGGTCACCGCGTTCACCTGATCGCGCGCCGCGAGCAGCTTGTCGAGCCGTGCACCGCGCGCCGCCGACACCGCCACGGGCGCGCCGCACCGCGGGCCGTGCTCGTCGTGGGCGCCACCACCGCCGACGTCCTCGTCGGCGGGCTGCACCCGACGATGAGCCTCGCCGTAGAGCACGCCGTGCAGCGGGGCGACGTCGCCCGCGTGCGCGTACTGCTTGCGCTTCGCGCTCCAGTGACAGTCGCTCGCGCGCCAACCGGCCTCGGTATGCTCGAGCCGAAACCCGTCCTGGTCGTACATCGTCTCGCGCTCGAACGCCTGGTGGACGTAGATCCGCTCGTCGCCCAGCGCGAACGTGTCGAGCGCCTGCGGGTTGCTGTAGACCGTGCCGCGATGGCTCGCGTGCGCGACCTGGCCGGGCCGCGGGGCGCCGACCAGCACGAACCCCTCGCCGCCGTCGACGTCCCAGCTCTTGTCGGTCCACTGATCGGGCGTCTCGCTCCACGTCGTCGCGACCAGCGCCCCGGTGGCATCGAAGTGGCGCCACTTGCCGACGACCGCGCCGCGCCGGCCGAACTTCCCGATCGCGATCGGCGTCTTGGCGGGCGTGTCGTCGTAGAACCGCCACTCGCCGGCGCGATCACCGTGAGCGAAGTTGCCCTCGGCGGCGAGGTTGCCGCTCGCGTGGAACAGCCGC
>JAPLLF010000231.1 GCA_026387715.1 Pseudomonadota bacterium | reverse complement strand
TCGTCGTCGGTGGGACTCTCACCCCGGGTCACTCTTCGAAGTTTCGGCTGTTACATGCCTTCCTCTCCGACCAGGCTTGTCCTGGCGCACTTTGCGTTTACGTGGACCCCGATCAGAGGTGCGTGACGAGGCCGCTCGTGATCACGAGCCGCCCGGCGTGCCGCTGCTCGAGCTCGGTGAGCCCGCCGCACAGCGCGCGGCGCGACGCGTTCGCCGCCCCGCTCCGCGCGCCGCTATCGACGGTGATGATCGCGCCGCCGTAGCGCACCACGCGCGTCCACTCCGGCAGCGAGCCATCGGAGGCGTCGACCCCGATCACCGCGCCGAGCGAACCGGGCGCCAGCTCGGCGAGCACGCCGGTCGGCCCGGCGTGCTTCTTCGCCGCGCGCGGCAAAAGCCCGATCGCGACCACGGCGTGCGTGCCGGCGAGGGCCCTGGCGAGCCGACCGTTGCCGATCACCGCGATCGGCCCCGTGACCTTCGCCGACGCGAGCGCCTCCTCGATCGCGGTCACGGCCGGCGTGACGAACAGGCCCTCGAGCATCGCCGCCACGCTACTACAGGTCGCGCAGGTACTCGCAGCGCGGCGCTTCGATGTGCGGCGTGATCCAGGTGACGCCGAGCAGCTGGTCGAGCAGGAACCGGAAGTTGCCGTAGGTCACCACGAAGAAGTCCATCTTGCGCTTCTTGATGCCGCCGCCGGTGTCGTCGGCGCGCACGCAGCCGTCGTGCGTCGAGCCGTCCGGCAGCACCATGCCGTCGAACTCGGGGATGTAGATCGGCTCGCCGATCTTGACGATCCGCGGATCGACCGCGACCGACTTGAACGGGATCAGGGGGCGCAGCCCGGCGCCGCGTCCGAACGGATGCTCGGCGACGTCGAGCTGCTCGAAGCACGTGCCGTAGCCGAACCGGCAGGGCCCGGTGTAGTTGATCACCCGCCCGTCGCGCATCAGCCCGGAGCCCTCGAGCCGCAGCGCCCACGCGAAGCGCTCGGGGATCCGCTGCATGAACAGGCCGAGCGGCGTGTAGATCTCGACCCACGAGTTCATCGAGACCTTGGCGACGCCGCCGGTCTTGGGCGTCTTCACCGACTGCGGATCGTCGTAATCGTCCTCGAGCGCGAGCCAGTAGAACCGCAGCGCGAACCCGAGATCCTCGGCGAGCGGATAGCCGCAGCACAGCTTGTTCTTGCCGCGCATCGGCTGCCGGGGCTGGATCGGCACGTCGTCCTTGGCGAGCTTGCTCGTGTCGGCATGCGCGGCCGCGGCGGCGGCCGACAACGCGATGGCGACGAGCGCGGCGGTTCGCACGGATCGATCGTAACGTAGTGGGCGTGTGGGTGCACGATCTCCGCGACTGCGATGCGACGTGCGGCGGCAAGGCGGCGGCGCTCGCGCGGCTCGTCGCGGCAGGCCTGCCCGTGCCCGACGGCTTCGCGATCGACGCGCGCGCGTTCGCCGCGATCGTCGGGGAGCTCGTCGTCGATGACGTCGCCACCATCGGCCACGTCCTCGAGGCGGCCGCGCGCCGGATCGACGAGGCGCCGATCCCCGAGGCGCTCGCGCGCGCCGTCGACGAGCGGGTCGCGCGGCTCGGCCTGCCGCTCGTCGTGCGGTCGTCGTCGACGATCGAGGATGGCGTCGGGGGCGCCGCGGCGGGCGTGTTCCGATCGGCGCCGATCGCCACGCTCGCCGAGCTGTGGCCGGCGATCCGCGGCGTGTGGGCCAGCGCGATCACACCGCTCGCCGCGACCTACGCGCGTCATCGCCGCGCCCACGCGCTCGCGACGATCGGCGTGATCGTCCAGCGACGCGCCGCGGGCGAGCACGTCACGATCTACACGCGCCCGCCGGGCGCGCCGGATCGGGACGAGGCGTGGATCCAGCGCCGCGTCGTCGAGAAGGTCCCGCGCGACGACGTTCGCGTCGCGCTCGCGCTGCGCGCCGAGGCCGCGCTCGGCGCGCCGACCGGCGTGGACGTCGAGCTCGTCGGCGCCCACGTCGTCCAGGCGCGGCCGATCGTCCATCCGACGCCGATCCGTCCACGCCTCCCACCGCCCGCCGCGATGCTCGCCGCCGCGCTCGGGGATGGCCCGTGGCTGCGGGACGTCACGCACAACCCCGGGCCGCTCTCGATCGCGCAGCAGCACCTCGTCGAGCTCGTCGACGACGCGCGCGTCGCGCCGTGGCGGATGAAGATCGTCCTGGGTCACCTGTACGCGCAGGCAGCGGACACCCCGCCGACGGCCCCGCGCGCCGCGCCGGCGACGGTCACCGCGCTCGCGGCGCAGGTCGCGGCGATCGAGGCGACGCTCGCGGCGATCCTCGACGACGTGGCGCGCCCCGTGCTCGCGCGCTTCGTCGCGTTCTACGCGGTGTGGGCGACGGAGCTCGCGCCGCTCGTGGCCGTGACCGCGCGCCGCGTGCCGCCCGCCGCGCTGCTCGCGCATCGGCCATCGCGACGTCCCGCGAGCCTGGCGGCGATCGCGCATCACGCGCCCGCCTGGGACGTCGCGGTCCCGACCTACGGCGAGGCGCCGACGATCGCGCTGGCGCTCCTGGCGCGCTGGCCCGTGCCGCCCGTGCCGCCCGCTCCAAACGCCGATCCCTACGCCGCGCTGGCGGCCGACCTCGCCGAGCGCGACGACGACTGGTTCTATCGCGCGCAGGCGATGGTGCGCCGCGGGTATCTCGACCGCGCTCGCGCGCTCGGGATCGATCCGGAGGACGTGTTCTGGATCGCCGGCGTGATGGAGCGCGCGGCGATCGATCCGATCGATCCGATCGAGGCCCGGCGAACGGCGTCGGCCGCACGCGCGGCGAGCGCGCGCATGGCGCAGTTCGACATGCCGCTGTCGATCCCGCCAGCACCCGTCATCGGCAGCTCGCTCCACGGCACCGGGATCGGCCCCCGCGTCATCGGACGCGTCGTGCGGATCGCCGACGAGATCTTCGTGACTCCACCGAACGCGGTCCTCGTGTGCCCGACGATCACGCCGGGCCTCGCGCTGATGGCGACCGGCGCGGCCGCGCTCGTGAGCGAGAGCACGCACGTGGGCCTGCTCGACCACGGCGTCGCGCTCGCACGTGAGCTCGGGATCACCTGCGTCGTTGGATGTCGCGACGCATGGACCCAGCTCGCGGACGGGATGCTCGTCGCGGTCGATGGAGAGGCGGGGACTGTTACGATCGAAACAGTGACGCGGGGTTAGCCGCTCGCTGCCGGGTCGTCGTCGTCGTCGTCGAAGTCATCGGGGTCGGTGTCGTCGGGCTCGTCGGGCTTGTCCGCCGGTAGCGGAGTCCCAAGCCCAGCGTTGACTCGCTCGCGCAAGTCTTTGCCAACCTTGAAGAAAGGAAGCCGCTTCTCTGCGACGTGCACCGTTTCGCCGGTGCGGGGATTTCGACCCTCGTACGCCTTGTACTTGCGTACGGTGAAGCTGCCAAAGCCGCGGATTTCGATACCTTCACCGCGTTCCAGCGCCTTCACCATCGAGTCGAAAATGGTATTGACGATCGCCTCGGCTTTACCCGCCGGCAACTTCAACGTTTCTGAGATTTTCTCGATGAGCTCGGACTTGGTCACCCGTAACTCCGCGTAACTAGGAACAGGCTAACCAACCTACGTACGTCAGCGCAAGCCTAACATCGCGAAATCAAGTCAGTTGCGGTCGGATACGGCGGGGATCGCACGCTGCCCATCGGAGTTAAGTGCTCGATAATCCGCGATAAACTGGTACGTCTGGCAGCGGTGACGGGCGTAGAAATCGACCAGATCCCGCCAGGTGATGGAGCCTTTTTCGAGCTCGCTCTGGACGTTACGGGAGATGTTGGCCGTGCAATGGGTGGCCGGGAGGTGGTGCCCATGCGCGGTGTTCGGCTCGATGCCGAGTGTGACCGGGGGCACCTGGCCGACGAGGTAGGCGCTGATCGGCGGAAGCTCCATGGTCTCGACCTTGGTCACCGCGATCACCGCGTCGTCTCGCCACACGCACTCGGTGCGGACGATCGTCGACTCGCCTGCGATCACGATCGCGTCGACCGGGAGTGGCCGTGCCTGGTCGCAGATCGTCGCCGGGATGACCTGCGTGACGATGTGATACGCGAGGGTCTGCTTCGAGGTGTTCTGGATCTCGAGCACGATCGCGTCGCCGGCGTGCTGCGCGCGCAGCGCCAGGCCGACGATCGAAGTGGCAGGTTGTCCTACCTCCAGCATGTGCCGTTGCTCGTCCTGCGAGTACGGGAACTTCTTCGTCATCGACTCGAGCGTCGGCGCCGGCACCCCCGCGAGGGTCGCGTCCTTGGCGAGCAGCTCGAGGTACACGTTCGTCGTCGCGGCGGAGCGAGTCAGCAGCTCCGTCGACGTGCCGGTCGGCGCGACCACGTTGGCCTTGTCCGGAATGCCGACACTCCCGAAGAAGCGAACGCCACCGATCGTCGCGACGACGATGATCGCACCGGCGATCACGGCACCACGAAACTGCGCGTCGGAAATTGCCACGAGACGCACACGATACCGAAGATCGGCAGCGCGCGATGCAGCCGGGAGAAAACATTGACTCGTCGATCGGACCGGCGCTTAATCGGTGGCGGTGCGAGGTCGATCGAGTGTCCGAAGGATCGTCTCGATCCTGTCGATCGTGGGTGCCCTCACCGGGCCCGTGAGCACGGTGATCTCCGGGCGCAGCGCGATCGCCGACACGCGGATCGACGAGCTGTCGAAGATGCTGTCGAGCTCGAGCGACAAGACGCGGCTCTCCGCGGTCGCCGTGCTCGCCCGCCTCGACGACAAGTCCGCGCTCAAGCCGCTCGTCACCGCGCTCCACGATCCGAACCCGCAGGTGCGCGCGATCGCCGCGACCGCGCTCGGCTCGCTCGGCCACAAGGCCGCGTTACCCGCGCTGCGGACCGCCGCGACGGACGACGCCGATGCCAAGGTCCGCACCGCCGCGGCGACCGCCGCGAAGCTCGTCGCCCGGGCCAACAACCTCCCCGCCGAGCCGGCGCCCGCCCCCGCCGTCGTCCCTGCGATCGAGGCGCGCAGCGCCGGTCGTCCGGGGTTCGGACATCAGCCGCGCGCGGTGCAGAATCGCCCCGATCTCTACGTCGCGATCAACTCCGCGAGCGACGACGCGCCGGGCAAGCACGACAAGGCCGCCCGCAAGCAGCACGGCGAGCTCCTCAAGCAGACGCTCGCCAGCGCGCTGACGAAGAACCCGACGGTCACGATGACGGCGGCGGAGGGCACCCGGTGGGGCCTCGACCTGCGCCACGTCGATCTGTCCGTCGTCAAGCTCGAGGTCGGCGGCACCGACGCCATGATCGAGATCGACGCGCAGCTCCGGCTCGCGATCTCCGACGACAAGGGACGCATGATGTCGTTCCTGTCGGGCGGCGCGAAGGTCCAGGTTCGACGGGCGACGTACAACGCCGCGTATCTCCCCAACCTCCGCAAGGAGGCGATCGAGAACGCGATGGTCGGCATGGTCGAGAAGTTGATCGCGCAGCTCCGCCGCCCCAACGCGTGAGTTGCTGCTAGGTTTCGGTCGGATGTCTCGACTGCCGTTCGTCGCCCGCTTCGTGACGATGGCCGCGACGATCGTCACGCTGGGGATGGGCGTGCTCGCCCACGCGGGCGTCACCAAGCAGCCCAAGCTGGTCCAGGCCCAGGCGCCCGACTATCCCGCGGCGGCGCTCGCGGCCGGCAAGACCGCGAAGGTCAAGGTCCGGCTGCACATCGACGAGCACGGCCTCGTCACGGCGGTCGACGTCGTCGACAAGGTCGGCGATGGATTCGACGAGGCCGCGGTCGCCGCGGCGATGCAGTACGTGTTCGAGCCCGCCGAGATCGACGGCAAGCCCGCGGCGATCGTCGTCGAGACGGCGATCAACTTCACGATCGCGCAGGTCGAGGAGCCGGAGCAGCCGCCGCCGCCGAGGCCGCCCTCGAAGCTCCAGCAGCAGGGCCCGACGAACCACGCCGGCTCGCTGGACCTCCCGATCACGATCGAGGGCACCGTCGTCGAGCGCGGCACCCGGCGGCAGCTCGTCGGCGTGATCGTCTCGCTCGTCCCCGACGGCGCACCCGGCGCCGCGATCGACGCGGTCACCGGCGACGGCGGCGCGTTCTACTTCCACGGCGTTCCTCCGGGCGGCTACAAGCTGCTCGCCGTCGACACCCGCTTCGATCGCCTCGAGCGGCCGGTCACGATCGCGCGACGCGAGGCGATCGAGGTCCGCCTGTGGATGCGGCCCCGCGGCGGCAACCTCTACGAGACCGTCGTCGAGGGCGAGCGCGAGACCCTCGAGGTCACCAAGCGCACGCTGCAGCGCCAGCAGCTGACCTCGGTGCCCGGCACGTTCGGCGATCCGATCCGCGCGATCCAGACCCTGCCCGGCATCGCCCGCGCCCCGTTCGGCCTCGGGCTCCTGCTCATCCGCGGCTCCAACCCCGACGACACCGGCATCATGGTCGACGGCCACGAGGTGCCGTCGCTGTTTCACTTCCTCGGCGGCCCGTCGATCTTCAACGCGGAGATGCTCGAGTCGATCGACCTCTACCCGGGCGGGTTCCCCGGCCGGTTCGGGCGCAAGCACGGCGGCATGGTCGCGCTCGAGCTGCGGCCGACCAAGAGCGACGGCGTGCACGGCTCGGCCAAGGTCGACTTCCTCGACTCCGGTGGCTACCTGCGCGCACCGATCACGCGGGACCTGTCGTTCGCCGTCGCCGGGCGCCGCTCGTACATCGACGCGTTCCTCGGCCTCGTGCTCCCCGAGCCCGGCGCCGGCGCGTCGCGCATCGTGACCCCGGTCTACTACGACTACGCCGGCCGGCTCGACTACGACCTCCACGCCGACGGGCACGCGAGCGTGTTCGCGATCGGCTCCGGCGACACGCTCAAGGTGCTCGACAAGGATCCCGATCAGATGGTCTCGACGGATCTGTCGTCGGCGATCAAGTTCTTCCGGGTGATCGGTACCTACACCCGGCCGTTCGGCAGCGACCTCAAGCTCACGTTGTCGCCGGCGTGGGGGCGCGACCGGATCTCGTTCACCGGCGCGCAGGCCGAGGCGACCGGGCCGTTCACGAGCCTCAGCGTCGTCAACACGTCGCTGTCCTACCGCATGCGCGTGCACGGCCGCGTGAACAAGCACCTCGCGATCGACACCGGCGTCGATCTGCTGTCGCGCGTGACGACGTTCGCGGCGCTGCTCCCGCTCGACGACAACCCGATCGTGCCCGAGGGCGCCGACATCCCGCCGTCGCAGCTGTTCCGCGGCGCGCAGACGATCGGCGTCGGGGTCTACGGCGACGTCGCGATCGACGCGACCTCGCGGCTGCGGCTCGTGCCCAGCCTGCGCGTCGACGGCTACATCCTCGACGGCGCGAACCGCAGCTCGATCGATCCACGGCTCACCGCGCGCTACCGGCTGTCGGACGCGTGGACCGCCAAGGCGTACGTCGGCCGGTTCAGCCAGCCGCCGCAACCCGAGGCGCTCGACGCGCGGTTCGGCAACCCGGACGTCGGCCTCGAGCACGCCGAGCACTACGGCCTCGGCTACGAGTGGCGGCCGACCCGCGGATGGTCGATCGACAGCGAGATCTACTACGTCGATCGCCACGACCTCGTGGTGTTCACCGACGCGCTCGTGCAGAAGTCCGACGGCTCGTTCGCGTACGTCAACTTCCAGAACACCGGCCTGCGCGACGCGCTCGGCTTCGAGGCGATCGTCAAGCGCGAGATCAGCGAGCACTGGTACGGCTGGCTGACCTACACGTTCTCGCGCACGCACCAGCAGGCGCCGGGCGAGGAGATCATCAAGACCGGCTTCGATCAGCCGCACGTGATGAACGCGGTCGCGAGCTGGAAGCCCGGCAACGGCTACGAGCTCGGCGCGAGGTTCCAGCTCGCGAGCGGCCGGCCGGCCTCGCCGGTGCTCGGCAGCACGTTCGACGCCGACACCGGCGGCTACGTGTCGGTGCGCGGCGATCGTCGCTCGATCCGCAACCCGACGTTCTACCAGCTCGACGTCCGCGTCGCGAAGCAGTGGCTGTTCGAGCGCTGGAGCCTCGAGGCGTTCCTCGACGTGATCAACACGACCTACCAGAAGAACGTCGAGACGACGCAGTACGACTATCGCTTCCGGCAGTCGTCGCCGGTCACCGGCTTCCCGATCCTGCCGACGCTCGGCATCAAGGGGACCTGGTGAGACTCCGGGCCAGCCTGCTCGCCCTGCTCGTCGGGTGCGGCTCGTTCGAGGACCCGGCGATCGTGCTCGATCTCCGGATCCTCGCGGCGACCGCGTCGATCCCCGAGCAGGTCATCGACGTCGATCCGACGATGGAGCTCCAGCCCATGGTGCTGCTCGGCCAGATCGCGCCGATCGAGGTGTGTTACCTCGTGGCCGATCCGGCGCTCGATCGCACGCTCGCGTACACGATGTCGATCTGCCCGCCGTCGACCGACGAGCGCTGCAACACGGGCGAGCCCGAGGTCGTGCTCGCGACCGGCGTGCTCGCCGATCCCGACGTCGCCCCCGGGGGCGTGTACCCGTGCACGACGATCCAGCCCGACGGCAACCTGCTGGGCGTGCTGCTCGCGGTGCTCGACGGCGATCCGCTCGGCGGGCTCGCCGGGCTCGACGTGTCGGCGACCCTGCGGATCGGCGGGGTCGACGCGGATCGCGCGCTCGATCAGTACGCGTCGAAGACCGTGCGCATCACGCCGCGGATCCCGCTGGCGCGCACCGGCAACAAGAACCCGACGCTCACCTCGATCGAGGCGACGATCACCCTGCCCGACAGCGACACGCCCGGCGCGCCGTTCACGCTGCCGCTCGGCCGCTGCGTCGACCAGGTCGCGCCGCTCGAGGTCGCACCCGACACCACGCTCCGGCTGACGCCGATCGAGGCCGCGGACGCGCGCGAGACCTACATCGTGCCGACGCTCGACGGCAAGACCTCGACCTACACCGAGTCGCCGACCTACCAGTGGCTCGCCGGCAACGGCGGCTGGTCGAGCGCGACGACCGGCGGCCCGAAGGACTTCGTCGGCAACCCCGCCCCGCTGTTCACCGACTGGCGCGCGCCGAAAAACGTCGTCGCGACCAACGATCCGCTCCAGGGTCCGACCGACGTGCCGATCTGGATCATCCAGCGCGACGAGCGGTTCGGGGCGACCTGGTACGAGGCCTGTATCCGGGTAGTGCCATGAAGCTGCGCTCACACTTCGAAACGCTCATCCACGTCGCCGAGCCGCAGGAGGTATCGACGCGCGCCGCCGAGGTCGATCCGCGCGCGGTCGGCAGCGACCGCGCCGACATCGAGGCGATCTGGAGCGCGGCGGTCGGCGCGTATCGCACCGGGCTCTACCCCGCCCTCGCGCTGTGCATCCGCCGCCGCGGCCAGGTCGTCCTCGATCGCGCGATCGGCCACCTGCGCGGCAACGCGCCGTTCGACGACGACGACGCCCAGCGGATCGTCGCGTCGCCCAGCACGCTGTTCAACCTGTTCTCGGCGTCGAAGATGGTCACCGCGATGCTCGTGCACCTGTGCGATCAGCGCGGGCTCCTGCACCTCGACGATCCGGTCGTGCGCTACCTCCCGGAGTTCGGCCAGCACGGCAAGGGCAAGATCACGCTGCGCCACGTGCTCACGCATCGCGCCGGCATCCCGCACATCCCGCCGCAGTTCGCCGACGTCGGCCTGCTCGAGCGCCCGGGCGAGATCCTGTCGCTGCTGTCGAAGCAGAAGCCGCGCTGGCGCGCCGGTCATCGGCTCGCGTACCACGCGCTCACCGGCGGCTTCGTGCTCGGCGCGGTGGTCGAGAAGGTCATGGAGCGCTCGCTGCGCGACGTGATGCGCGACGAGATCCTCGCGCCGCTCGGGTTCGACGCGTTCAACTTCGGCGTGCCCGCGACCCGCCTGGAGTGCGCGTGTTCGAGACCCGCACGATCGAGCGCGCGGTCGCGGAGCAGACGTTCTTCGAGATCGACCTCACGATGGGCGCGCCGATCCGCTACTCGATGGGCTTCATCCTCGGCGGCCGCCTCGCGAGCCCGTACGGCCTCAACACCCAGCGCGCGTTCGGCCACCTCGGGTTCACCAACGTCTTCGTGTACGCCGATCCGAGCCGCGACATCGCGGTCAGCCTGATGACGAGCGGCAAGCCGGCGCTGTCACCCGGCATCGCGCGCACGCTGTGGCTGCTCCAGACGATCGCGCGGCGCGTCCCGCGCGACGGCCGCGGCCCGCTGCGCCGTTAGATCGTGGGCGTGGTGCTGGGATGGGCACGCGCGGCTGCCTCCCGAAAGCACGGGGCCGGCGCGCGCTCGTGCGTTGACTCGGGCGTTCTGCCAAGCGAGCACATCGTGCTCACTTTATCTCGCCGCGCCGGCCCCGTGCTTTCGGGGGCGCGCCTCGCGTTGGCGAGACCGTGGGCCGCGGGCGAGCTCCGAGCCCCGCGCTGGTTCCGACGACACGCAGCTCCTCGAGGTCTCCCGTGGTCCCCTCGAGATCGAGCGGCAGAAAGTACGTCGATGCCACAGAACATGGCCGTTCTTGCCCGCGATCTTTCCCATCGACGATCCGCCCTGCTCACGAAGGCCCTGTCAGCCCCCACCTTCGCGGGCACGAACGGCACATGCGCTCGGAGGCTCAGGCCCTCGGCCAGGTCGCGACGATCCAAACGCACCTTCGCTACGTCGACGCCAGGCGCAGGACCCCGTGGAGATCACCGCGTCGGAGGTCGAGGCCGACCTGATCAAGACCTGACGCACTTGCGAGCGCGGGCGCTGTGCTCAGTGCTGCGTCGAGCACCGTTGCTGCGGGCCATCGTGATCCAGTGTCGCGAGCACGTCGTGATACGTGTGACCCGACGCGGCCACGACGATGCTCGTGTTCGCGGTCGTGAGCGGCAACGGCTGGAGATCAGCTGGCAGCGCGATGCGCGGAAACTCCGAGCGCGTCGTCGACGCGGTGACTATCCACGCGACGATCCCGCCCTGGCCGTCGGGCTTCACGATCGTCGCCTCGAGGTAGTCACCCGGTGGGATGCTCCCGTCGACGCGCAGCGACACGTCGTCGTAGGTCACGCCGTCGGGACAATGCAGGAGGTCGGCCGCCGTGATCGTCACCGTGGACAGCGTGCTGGCGATCTGCCTGGCGACAAGGTAACCCGAGCGCTGGGCGCTGTCGTAGAGCTGCACGGAGAGCAAGCTGTCGTAGGTCGGCGCCGCCGCATACACCGCGTCGGGAAGCGTCACGACCGTGGGCCCGCTCGCCGCGGCCGGGGCATCCGCCATGAGGGTGTCGAGCCGGTGTAGCGGAGAGAACGGGCTCAAGCTGATCTGCACGGGGAACCCGAGACCCTCGACCGAGACCGTCAGCGGCTGCTTCTGGTGCAGCGTGGTGTCGGGCCACGTGACCTGCGCGCCGTCGCCGACCGCCGTCGTGCCGACGAGATAGCCAAGCCCCTGGTTGCTGGCGTCGCGAGGCTCCTCGATCGCGATCCCGACGCTCGTCGCCGGCACGTCGAAGTCGAAGGGATCCGGCGCGATGAAGCCGTGCAGCGTGAGCCCGACGCCCGCCCAGTAGAGCGAGGCACCGGCGACGGCGACGGGCGTGACGTGGACGTTCACCGTGCGCTCGGGAGGCAGCGGCCAGACGCGCACGATCGCGTCACCCTCGTGAAGATCGGCGTAGGTGTAGAAGAGGACCTGGCGCCCCACGGAGACGTCGTCCTCGGCCGCCGTGATCGATCCGCCCTCGGGGACCTCGAGCGCGAGCGGGCCGAGGTCGGTGAGGTGATCCGAGATCAGGTGTCCCTCGCGGTCGTGCACGAGCACCCGCCGCGCGATCACGAAGTGGCCCGCGTCCTTCTCGGTATAGGTGACGTGCACCAACGGCACGGGGACCGCATCGGCCGCAGGAGACATCGGCGACGGTGAACACGCCAACTCGCCACAGATCAGCAACGCCACAAACCTTCGATCGCGCATGTTCATCATCATTTCTTGCAGGTTAACGTCCGTGCCCCGTGCCCCGTGCCCCGTGCCCCGCGTGCCGCGAGAGTTTCCGACGACACGCAGCTTTTCGAGGTCTCACGTGGTCGATCCGAGGATGCGTTGCTCGGCTCCGACGCGCCATCTGCCTTCGGTCAATCAGTTCCATCCACCCGGCGGATCTGGCTCCCACGACACCTGTGTCCCAACGATGCGATAGACGACGGTTCGGTTGCTGCGGAGTCGGTAATTTCTCCAGGCAACAGCAATTTCCAGCAGACTTCCATTCGTCGTCACGGTTATTATGGACCCGCTGTCGAATCCAATACCGATCTCATCACCTCTAATCGAGAGACCATTCTCCTCTACTAAGGAGACCTCGATTATTTGAATCTTTCCCGTCAGGAAGTCAGTGTCAAGCTCGCCGTATTTGGGTGCGGATCCTTCGCGACGGCGAAAAGCTGATCGATTCCGCGAGGTTGGTTTCGGAGGCGCTGTCCGGATCACACGCGAGCGGGTAGCGTCCGCGACCTGATGCCCACGACGACAACCGCGAGGATCGCCAACGTCAGCCTGTTCTGCGAGGCTCATCTGGCGATGGACAAGATCATCGAGCAACTGCTCGCGATGGCAGACGAGGGCGCGACCGCGGACGCGGTGTCGCAGTTGCTCGCGAAGGATGGCACCGCGCTGTTGCGCGACCTGATGCAAGGCTACTTCGATCGCCGTGCCGAACAGGAGCGTCGCGTGAAGGTCGTCGGCGTCGACGGCATCGAGCGGTCGGAGGTGCGCACGGCGTCGCGTCGGATCGAGACGCCGGTCGGCGAGATCGAGGTGAAGCGGCTGCTGTATCAGGCGCCAGGGGTGGAGGGGCTCGCTCCGCTCGACGCTGCACTGGGACTTCCCGACGAGAAGTACACGCACGATGTGCGGAGGATTGTCGCCGAGGAGAGTGCGAAGTCGTCGTTCGACGAGGTCGTGGAGCTGATCGCGAAGCGCACCGGCGCGCACGTGCCCAAACGTCAGGTCGAGGAACTGACGGTGCGTGCCGCCCAGGACTTCGACGCGTACTACCGTGACCGGCTGTGCGAGCCCGAGCAGACCGACGACCTGCTCGTGCTCAGCTTCGACGGCAAGGGCATCGCGATGCGGCACGAGGATCTGCGTGAGGCGACGCGCAAGGCCGCCGCTGCCGAGCCAAAGCTGCACACGCGCCTCGCGAAAGGCGAGAAGCCCAATCGCAAGCGGATGGCTCAAGTCGCGGTGGTCTACTCGATCTCGCGCTGGCAACGGACGAGCTCCGATGTGCTGCACGGCCTCCGAGAGCCGAAGACGGCGCGTCCACGGCCGACGAACAAGCGCGTGTGGGCGAGCGCAGCGCGCTCCGCGCAAGCGGTGATCGAGGATGCCTTCGATGAGGCGCTGCGCCGCGATCCGGATCTGCGGCGTCGGTGGGTCGTCCTTGTCGACGGTCAGCGCGACCAGATCAAGCGCGTCGAGCGCGCCGCACGCAAGGTCGGTGTCGCGATCACCATCGTGCTCGACGTCGTCCACGCGCTCGAATACCTGTGGCGTGCGGCCTACGCGTTTCACGCGGACGGCACACCCGCCGCGGAAGCGTGGGTCGAGCACCAGTTCGTCAAGCTGCTGAGCGGGCGCAGCGGTGGGGAGATCGCCAAGAGCATGCGGCTGATGGCCAAGAGCCACGAACTCGACGCCGCGGCGGCGCGGCCCGTCGAAAAGGCCGCGAGCTACTTGGTGAAGCACACGCGCCTCCTGCACTACGACCGCGCGCTCGCCGACGGGCTGCCGATCGCGACGGGCGTGATCGAGGGCGCGTGTCGCTACCTTGTCCAAGATCGGATGGGCCGCACCGGCGCTCGCTGGTCGCTCTCGGGCGCCGAGGCGATCCTCCGACTTCGCGCGTTGCGGACCAGCGGCGACTTCGATGACTACTGGCTGTTTCATCTCGCGAAGGAGAACGAGCGCACCCACAAGTCACGCTATGCCGACGGAGCGATTCCCGACCCGCTACCATCGAAGCGACCGATGCTGCGGCTGGTCAAGTGATCGAAATTGCTCCCGTCGAGCGCGACGCGAAAGAGCCGCACCCAACTTATTTCCTTCGAGGCAGACCCCAACAATCAGAGAATCGTGGAAGATCCACATTCGTGATAAATCAAAATTCATCAACGTTTCTTTGAGTGTAAGTGCGATGCCTTGCTGTGTTCAGGCACAGGTTTTCCAGCAGCATTAAGGCAGCGGTCCCTGTCGCAAGTCGTGTTTGGGTTTTCTCGATGATAGTGATCGTCTGCGAGGTGCCCATCTGCCGTGTCGCACGGCAAATACACAAGCTCGTCGAGCACGTACGCGTTCACCGGGTGGAGTCCGGATCTCTCCCTGGAGGGGTGGGGATCGACAGGTTGATCGAGGCGTGATCTAACGTATGGGTGAGCGCTGTCGACGAGCGAATCGCCTACCTGGAGCAGCAGGTTGCGATGTTGCTTGCCATCGTCGAACAGCAGGCTGCGACGATCGCGGCGCAGGCGGCTGAGATCGAAGAACTCAAGCGGCGCCTCGGCGAGAACTCCTCGAACTCGAGCAAGCCGCCGTCGACGGACACACCCGAGCAGCGCAAGGCCCGCAACAACCACAAGCCGTCGGGGCGGGCACCGGGTGGGCAGCCCGGACATAAGGCCAACAAGCGCGAGCTCCTTCCGCCCAGCCAGGTTACGAGCACGACCGAGTGCTTTCCCGAGACTTGCCGACGTTGCGAAACCCGGTTGCCGAAGCGGCGAGACGTCGATCCGCTTCGCCACCAGGTCGTCGAAATCCCGGAGATCACGCCCGAGGTTCACGAGTACCGGCAGCATCGCGTCGAGTGCGCATGCGGCGAAACAACCTGCGGTTCGCTGCCACTTGGAACGCCGACCGGAATCCTGGGACCTCGCCTTCTCTCGCTGGTGGCGTTGTTGTCCGGCGAAATGCACGTGAGTCGTCGCAAGGTGCAACGGTTGCTGTCGGACGTCCTCGGTATCGATATCTCGCTTGGTTGTCTGAGCGAATCCGAGGAAGTGGTCAGCGACGCCGTCGCCCCAGCAGTGGACGATGCCGTTACCCATGCACTGGCCGCGAACGTGAAGCACGTCGACGCCACCACGTGGTACCAGAACGGCGCCTATCGCAGCTTGTGGGTGATGGCGACGAGCCTGCTCACCGTCTTCTACGTCGCCACCGACGGCAGCCGTCAAGAACTCCAGAAATGGATCCGGAACGTTCGCGGCGTTCTCGTAAGCGACCGCGGCGGGCAGTTCGATTTCTGGGCGATGGATCGGCGTCAGATCTGCTGGGCGCACCTGCTTCGAAAGTTCGCTTCGTTCTCGACCAGGAAGGGACGCGCCGGCGAACTCGGCAACGCCTTGCTCACGTGGTCGGCCATGATCTATTCCGACTGGCACTTGGTTCGTGCCGGAACGATGTCGCGCGCCGATTTCCGGGAGGGCAACGAGCAACGTCGCCTGTTCGTCGAGAAGTTGCTCGAGGCAGCGACCTCGGTCCCCGGTATCGGTGGTTCCTGTAAAAACATCCTTGCTCACCGCGCGGCGCTCTGGCTGTTCTTCTCCGAGGCCGGCGTCGAGCCAACCAACAACCACGCCGAGCGCGAACTTCGCGACCTCGTCGTCTGGCGGAAGCTGACCTTCGGAAGCCGCAGCGACCGTGGCACACGCTTCGCCGCGAACATCAGTTCCGTTGTTCGCACCTGCCGCAAACAGGGTCGCCACGTCTTCGAATATCTCGTTCAGGCCGTCAACGCGAGGCTACGCAATCGCAGGCCGCCGTCGCTGCTCGTTGCTGGGTAGTGCGCCCGGTGAACGCGTAC
>JAPLLF010000048.1 GCA_026387715.1 Pseudomonadota bacterium | reverse complement strand
GAGACCGCGGCGACCGGCTACGCGCTCAAGGAGAACTGGCGCGTCGACCCGACGCTGTATCCCGACCTGGCGCAGCTCGCGACCGACCTGCACGCGCAGGGGCTCAGCTTCCTGACCTATCACAACACGTTCCTCGACGAGACCGCGGACGTGTACGCCGAGGCGACGGGCGCGGGCTACGCGATCCACGACGACGCCGGCGCGACCCTGTCGTTCACCGGCGTGAAGTTCTCGCCGTCGACGATGCTCGATCTGTCGAACCCCGCCGCGGTGACGTGGGCCAAGGGCGTGATGAGCGAGGGGATCGCGCTCGGCGTCGACGGCTGGATGGCGGACTTCGCCGAGTGGCTGCCGACGACCGCGAGGCTGGCGTCGGGGGAGGACGCGATGCGCGCGCACCAGAAGTATCCGGTCGAGTGGGCGCGGCTCAATCACGATCTGCTCGCGCCGAGCGGCGGGCTCTACTTCATGCGCTCGGCGTGGCTCCACAGCCAGCCGCTCGTGCAGGTGCTGTGGCCGGGCGATCAGCAGACCGACTGGAGCGAGGGCGACGGGCTGCCGTCGGTGATCCCGATGGGCATCGGGCTCGGGCTCACCGGGTTCCCGTACTTCGGCAGCGACATCGCCGGCTACATGAGCCAGGGCACGACGCCCACCGACGAGGAGCTGTTCTATCGGTGGACCACGTTCGGCGCGCTGCAGCCGGTGATGCGCACGCACCACGGGCGCAGCGCGCACGACAACTTCCAGTGGGAGCACGACGCCGCGTCGATCGCGCACCTCCGGAAGTGGTCGCGCCTGCACGCGCAGCTCGCCGCGTACCTGTGGGGCTCGATCGGCACCTTCGAGCGCGATGGCCTGCCGCTGATCCGGCTCGTCGCGCTGGGCCACCCCGACGAGGCGTGGGCGTGGACCGCGGTCGACGAGTACGAGCTCGGCGACCGCATCCTCGTCGCGCCCGTGCAGACGCCGGGCGCGACGTCGCGCGAGGTCATGCTCCCCGCCGGCACCTGGTATCCGCTGCTCGGCGGCCCGGCGGTGCAGGGCGGGAAGATCACGGCTCCGGCGACGAAGGCCGACCTCCCGGCGTACGTCCCGGCGGGCACGCTCCTCGTGCTCTATCCCGATGGCGTCGAGACGTCGCTCCCCACCACCGGGCGCAGCGTCGCGGGTGACGATCGCGAGGTGTGGCTGTGGGCGGGCGAGGCGGCGAAGCCGGCGGTGGGCACGTGGCACGACGAGACCGGCGCGGCGGGGAGCCCGCAGTGGACCTGGCGCGGGCGTGCCGCGACCGCGGGGGCGCCGACGACGGCGACGTTCGCCGGCGCGGTGGTGACGGCGACGGCGGGCGCGTTCACCGTGGTCGGGGACGGGACGCTCGAGCTCGCGGGTGGTGGCACGCTCGTGATCGCGCGCGGCAAGCCGACCGCGACGACGATCGTGAAGCTGCGCTGACCGCGATGGAGCGTGACTGGCACGGCCTCGCGTACGCCTACCGTCGGATCGACGGGGTGTCGGCGAGCGCGCTCCGCGCGATCGTGCCGACCCCGGTGGTGCTCGATCGCGACGGCGTGCGCGCGGCGTGGGGCGAGGTCGACGATCCGTACGCGACGATCGTCACCGGCGTGCGTCGCGCGCCCTGCCAGCAGCTCAAGCTCGAGCCGCTCGCCTTCGGCGCCTGGATCGCGCGGCTCGAGACCGAGGTGGCGCGGATCGCGAACACGGCGGTCGAGCCCGTCCTCGCGCTCGGCGGCGGCCTCGACGCCGCGGCGGTCCTCGTCGCCTGGCGCGAGAGCGGCGTCGCGATGCCGGCGGTCGCGACGTTCTCGACGGGGCTCGCCGACTACGACGAGGTCGAGCTCGCGCGGCGGATCGCCCGGACGGTCGGCGTCGCGTGCGAGGTCGTCGAGGTCTCGCCGGCCGAGCTCGTCGCGCGCGCGCCGGCGGCGGCGGTCGCGGCCGAGACGCCGTTCTACAACCTGCACCCGGTCCATCGCCTCGTGCTCGCGCAGGTGCGGGGCCGCGGTGGCGCGACGCTCGTCACCGGGGATGGCGCCGACGCGGTGTTCGCGCACCGACGCGATCTCGACTACGTGCCGTACGTCGTCGCGCTCGCCCGCGCCGCGGGGCTCGCGACCGCCTCGCCGTTCTTCGCCGACGACGTCGTCGTCGCGACGCCGCACGATCCGCGC
>JAPLLF010000734.1 GCA_026387715.1 Pseudomonadota bacterium | reverse complement strand
CAACGGCTCCGGCAAGTCGACCTTGCTGTGCGCCATCGCGGGCGTCCTCGAGCCGCGCGCCGGGCGGATCACCATCGACGGTGCGTCGGTGTGGGGATCCCAGGCGCAGCGGACCCGCGCGCGCCGGGCGCTGGGCTACGTGCCCGAGGCCGCCGACCCGCCCGGCTTCCTGACGGCCGACGAGCTGTGGAACCTGTGCAGCGCCACGCGCGCCACCACACCGCCATCGGCGGCGTTGTGTGCCGCGCTGGGGCTCGACGAGCTCCGCGGGATCACGCTCGACAAGATGTCGCTCGGCATGCGCCGACGCGCGTGCCTCGGCGCCGCGTTCCTCGGGCCGCCGAACGTGCTCGTGCTCGACGAGCCCGACAACGGACTCGACGCGCAACGCCTCGATGCGCTCGCCATCCTGCTGCGGGCACGTGCCGCAGCAGGCCAGACGGCCATCGTCGCATCACATGATGCGGCGTATCTCGATCGCCTCGAAGCGAGGCGGGTCGTGCTTACGCCGCGGCCGTAGCGGGAGCCGCCACTGGATAGACAGCGACGCGCATGCGCGTCTTGCCCTGGCGCTCGAACTTCACGACGCCGTGAACCAGCGCGAACAACGTGAAGTCGCGACCGAGTCCGACGTTGGTGCCCGGGTGGAACTTGGTCCCAACCTGGCGAACGAGGATGCTGCCCGCGGTGACGCTCTCACCGGCGAAGCGCTTGACGCCACGCATCTTCGGCAGCGAATCGCGGCCGTTACGGGTCGAACCTTGACCTTTTTTATGTGCCATGACGCGTGTCCTTACGCTTCGATCGCCGCGATTTTCACCGCGGTGTAATCCTGACGATGCCCGTTGCGGCGAACGTAGTTCTTCCGCAGACGGAACTTGAACACGACGAGCTTGTCGCCGCGTCCCTGCTCGACGATCTCGGCCGTGACCTTGGCGCCCTTCACGATCGGCTGCCCGACCGTGATGCTGCCACCGTCACCCGAGGACACCAGCAACACCTGGTCGAACACGACCTTGGTGCCGGTGTCACCGACGAGTTTTTCGACCACGATGGTCTGGCCGGGCTCGGCCCGATACTGCTTACCACCCGTTTGAATCACGGCGTACATGTACTGTCTCCGCTAGAAAGCGTTACGAATCGCGCACTTTATAGATCGCACGGGCTTCGTCAAGTCCGGACGAGGCGCCCGTCCTAAGCCTTCGAGATCGTGAGCAATGATCTCGGCACTCCCGACGAGCTCCTAGCGGCCGAGCCGCTTGCGGAGCAGATCCGAGGTCAAAACCGGATTGGCCCGACCATTGGTCTCGCGCATGACCTGACCGACGAAGAAGCCGAAAAGCGCGTCCTTGCCCGCCGCGTAGGTCTCGGCCTGCTTGGGGTTGGCCGCGACGATCCGCTCGACGATCTCCCACAGCTGGGCCTCGTCGCTGATCTGCTGCACGCCACGTCGGACGACGATCGCGGCGGGCGCCTCGCCCGTGCGGAACGACTCCTCGAAGATCTCCTTGCCGATCTTGCCGGAGATCGTGCCGTCCTCGATCAGCCCGACCAGCTCGGACAGGTTGGCCGGCGTCATCGGCGACTGATCGATCTCGACCCCGGCGGCGTGGAGCGCGCCGAGCAGCTCGGTGAGCACCCAGTTGGCGATCACGCGGCCGCTGCGCCGCGGGTTCACCGCCACCACGCGCTCGAAGTAGCCGGCGAGCGGGAGGTCGGAGACGATCGTGCGTGCGTCGTCGGGCGCGAGCTGGAGGTCGCGCTGGTAGCGCACGAACCGCGGGGTCGGCAGCTCCGGCATCGCCTTGAGCAGCGCGCCCATGGTCGCGCCGTCGACCACGAGCGGCGGCAGGTCGGGGTCCGGGAAGTAGCGATAGTCGTTCGCCTCTTCCTTGCTGCGCATCGTCGCCGACTGGCCCGCCGCCGCGTCCCACAGCCGGGTCTCGCGCTCGACGCGCCCGCCGCCGTCGAGGATGCGGAGCTGGCGCGCGATCTCGTGGTCCACGGCGTGCTGCACGAAGCGGAACGAGTTGATGTTCTTGAGCTCGGTGCGCGTGCCAAGGCGGTCCTCGCCGCGCAGCCGGATGCTGACGTTGGCATCGCAGCGCATCTGGCCCTTCTCCATGTCGCCCTCGGAGATCCCGAGCCAGCGCACGAGCCGGTGGAGCGCGCGCATGAACTCGGCCGCCTCCTCGGCCGACGTCAGCTCGGGCTCCGAGACGACCTCGCACAGCGGCACGCCCGCGCGGTTGAGGTCGACGTGCGAGACCGCGCCGACGTGGAGGTTCTTGCCCGCGTCCTCCTCGAGGTGGATGCGGGTGAGCTTCACGCGCTTGATCTGCTGGTCGAGCAGCAGGTCGAGGTAGCCGTCCTCGCAGAGCGGCTCGTCGAACTGCGTGATCTGGTAGCCCTTGGGCTGATCCGGATAGAAGTAGTGCTTGCGGGCGAACCGCGAGCGCGCGCGGATCGTCGACCCGGTGGCGATGCCGAGCTTGAGGGCGAGCTCGAGGGCGTGGCGGTTGAACACCGGCAGCGCGCCTGGCAGCCCCAGCACGCACGGATCGGTCAGCGAGTTCGGGGGCGCGCCGAACTCGACGCCCGAGCCCGAGAACGCCTTCGACGCGGTGCCGAGCTGGACGTGAACCTCGAGGCCGATGACCGGCTCCCAGTCCACGAGCATGTCCGCGATCGTGCGGGTCACCAGAGCCCGCCGATCCCGGCGGGGCGCGCTTCGCCGAGCCCGACGGTGGCCTCGATGGTCGCCGCGGCACGAAACAACGTGACCTCGTCGAGCGGCTTGCCGAGCAGCTGCGCGCCGATCGGCAGGCCCTCGCTCGACAGGCCGCACGGCACGCTGATCCCGGGGAGCCCCGCGAGGTTGCAGCTCAGCGTGTAGATGTCGCCGAGGTACATGTCGAGCGGGGTCGCCTTGGCGCCGAACCGGTACGCCGGGGTCGGCGTCGTCGGCGTGAGGATCGCGTCGCACGTCGCGAACGCCGCGTCGAAGTCGCGCTTGATCAGCGTGCGGACCTGCTGCGCCTTCTTGTAGTAGGCGTCGTAGTAGCCCGAGCGCAGCGCGTAGGTGCCGAGCATGATGCGGCGCTTGACCTCGGGGCCGAAGCCCTGGCCGCGACTGCGCTGGTAGAGGTCGAGGAGGTCGGTCGACCCCGCGCGCGCCCCGTAGCGCACGCCGTCGTAGCGCGACAGGTTCGACGATGCCTCGCACGGCGCGACGAGGTAGTAGGCCGGCAGCGCGAGGTGGGTGTGGGGCAGCGACACGTCGACGATCGTCGCGCCGGCGTCGCGCAGCGCCTCGGTCGCGCGGGCCACGGCGGCCCGGACCTCGCCGTCGAGGTTCGCGTCGAAGAACTCGCTGGGGAGGCCGATGCGCAGGCCCGCGACGCCCTGCGGGATCGCCGCGGCGTAGTCCGGCACCGGCGCGTCGAGCGACGTCGAGTCGCGGGGATCGAACCCCGCGATCGCCTGCAAGACGTGGGCGGCGTCGACGACGCTCCGGGTGATCGGGCCGACCTGATCGAGCGACGAGGCGTACGCGATGATGCCCCAGCGCGACACGCGCCCGTACGTCGGCTTGATCCCGACGACGCCGCAGAACGCCGCGGGCTGACGGATCGAGCCGCCGGTGTCGGTGCCCAGGCTCGCCGTGCACAGCGCCGCGCTGACCGCCGCCGCGCTGCCACCCGAGCTGCCACCCGGCACGCGCGACGGATCCCACGGGTTGCGCGTCTTCTTGAAGGCCGAGCGCTCCGTCGAGCTTCCCATGCCGAACTCGTCGCAGTTGACCTTGCCCAGGATGATCGCGCCGGCCGCGCGCAGCTTGTCGACGACGGTGGCGTCGTAGGGAGGGACGTAGTGCTCGAGGATCTTCGACCCGGCCGTGGTCGCGACGCCCTTGGTGACGATCATGTCCTTGAGCGCGAGCGTGACGCCGGCCAGCGGCCCGAGCGGCTCGCCCGCGGCCCGCTTGCGATCGAGCTCGCGGGCGGCCTCGCGGGCGCCGTCGCCGTCGAGCGCGAGGTACGCGCCGAGCTCGCGATCGTAGTTGGCGACGCGCGCGAGCATGATCTCGACGAGCCGCACCGCCGACTGCTCGCCGCTGGTCACGGCGCGCACCGTCTCCGCGATCGACCACTGCTCGGGCGTCACGGCTCGTTCCCCGGGAGGATCGCGGGCACGACGATCAGATCGCCGTCGCGCTTGGGCGCCGCCGCCAGCGCCTCGGCGACGGTCAGCGAGGGCTCCACCACGTCGAGCCGCAGCCGGAGCTCCGTCGACATCGCGTGGGTCATCGGAGCCACGCCGTCGGTGTCGACGGCGGTGAGCTGCGTGAAGTGCTCGAGGATCGCGCCGAGCTCGAGCCGCATCTGCTCGGCCTCCTCGGGCTCGAGGTGGAGCCGCGCGAGCAGCGCGATCTCGGCGACGTCCTGGGTCGACAGCGGTGGCATCAGCGAGCCCTCACAGCGGCAGCGGCAGAGGTTGGAGCGCCGGCCGGGAGTCGAAGCGACCTGCGAGCTCGGCGCCCAGGCGCAGATAGTCGTCCGCGATGCGGGCCGCGAGCGTGGCGTCGGCCGCCTCGATCGCGGCGATCAGCTCGCGATGGTGCCGGCGCACGTCGACCTGGGGTGCGGCGAGGTTGGCGAGCAGCGCCGTGAAGTTGCGGACCCCGTCGCGCACCGTGTTGATGAGCAGCAGCATCACGTGGTTCTGCGCGAGCTGCGTCACGACGACGTAGAACTCGAAGTCGAGCTCGAACAGGTCGCCGGCCGTGGTCAGCGTGTCGCCTCGATCGGCGAGCGCCTTGAGCCGCGCCAGGGCCTCCGGCTCCTTGGCCGCGCGCACCGCCGCGAGCCGCGCGATCTCGCGCCCGAAGATGCGACGGAACTCGAGCAGATCGCGGATCAGCTCGGG
>JAPLLF010000290.1 GCA_026387715.1 Pseudomonadota bacterium | reverse complement strand
GGTGGATCTCCGATCACGACCGGATTGGATCTGTCTTAGGTCGCCGCTGAAGAGCGGCTGATGAAGGCCCCCTGAAGCGCGCCCGTCGTGCGAGCGCCTCCACGACGAGACGGACTCAGGGGCAGTCCTTCCACGTGAACGCGACCGTGAGGTCGTGGCCGGTCATGCCGGGGATCGCCGCCGCGCCGGTCAGCGAACCCGAGGCGCCGTTGCCAGCGAGGATCAACGTCCCACCCTTGATCACGTACTGCCCGCTCGCGGTCTCGATCATCGCGGCCTCGACCGCGGGAGCGTCAGCCGGGTAGGCCTGCTTGCCGGTCATGACCGCGTACTGATCGAGCAGCGCGAAGGTGCCGTCCTTGGGCCGGGTGATGCGCAGGTTGACGCGGGGCTCGCCGATCTTGGGGTGGCCCTGGGATTCGAACGCGAAGCCGGCCTTTCGCATGCAGATGATCCGCCCGGGCACGGGACCGTCGAAGGGCTTGTCCCCGTCGAGCTTGATCGTCGCGCTGACGCCGCTGACCTGTACTTCGTAGGGCGGTGGGGTCGGGTTCGGCGTGCCCGGCGTGCCCGGCGTGGCCGGCACGGCCGGAACGGCCGGCACGTCGTCGTGTCCCTTGCACGCCACGAGGGTGGCGACCGTCGCGATCAGGAGCTTCATCCCGGCATCATGCGCACAACTCGACCCAGCTCGCCGACGCCCGCGAGGGTTCCGTCCCGTGCTCAAGGTCCGGACCGTGCCGCACCGATGCCTTGATAGAAGGCCTTGACCGCGTCGTTGTGCAAGATGTCGCGGGGCTGCTCCTGAACGCTCGACACGGCGTAGATCCACCGACTCCAGCCCATCCCCGCGGCCTCGACGACGCCGATCACGTCCTGCTCGTACGCGAGCTGGCCCGCCACCGCGAGCCCCGCACCGTCACTCGCCGCGGCGCCGAACTGGTCGACGACCATCGGGACCTGGTGGGTCTCGGCGAAGTTGCGAGCGAACTCGAGGTACCAGGTGAGGAACGGCTTGCTCATCAGCATCGCGAAGTTGGCGGCGCGCTGCTTGGAGAAGATCTTCTCGTCATTGAGCGGCACCTGAAGGTTTCCAGTCGGCATGAGCAGCGTGGCGGTCAGCGCTGCGGAGGTGGCCGCTGGCAGGATCGGATAGCCGACCGGCGTGGTGCCGTCGGTGCCGTCGCCGATCCACGGCTTTGGCATCAACACGTTGACCTCGTAGATCAGCCGCCCCGCGAACTCGGGGAAGGCCGTCGCGTAGGCATCCCAGCGATAGCCCATGGTGTCGTAGTTGTAGGCAGGGCCGATGAAGTACGGGGTCACATGATCGCGCGTGTCGATCGCGGTCATCATCGCGTGCTGGAAGTCGGTCAGCTTGCCGACCACGAGGTCATCCGCGAACGGGTGATCGGCGCTGGGCTCGGCGAGGATGCACGCGATCAGCAAGAACACGCGCCGAGGCAACGACGGCCCCCCGGACGAAGAAGTCATCGATGACACCGATGCCGTGATGCTTGCCCAGGACAAGCTCTCCTGGCCCACGGTCCGCAATCGCCGCCGAACCCGCCACGGTACACGCCCGAGTCGCCGTCCTCCGTCCAACGGCGCTAGGATCGGGGCAACACGAGGACCATGAGAACCGTCATCAGCGGCGACGCGATCGTGAACCGGGACAACCTCCTCCGGATCAAGCGGTTCATTCTGGACCGTGAACAGACCCGCACGTACTGCCAGATGTTCAACAACAACCCGTTCTTCGAGACGGCGCGATACGAGTTCTATCTGCATCCCGACCCGGGTGGACCACACACGCATCCTCAGTGGAACATCAACTGCGATCGCGCGCGGGGCGATTTCAACACGATGATCGTTCGCAGGAAGTCGAGTCGCGAGCTCTCCGACGACGATGCCGGCGATCAATATCGCAAGCTGGCCTTCGCCGGCGATGACGTCCAGGTCACCGACGACTACGGCGACGGTCCTGTCGACGCCGATCAGTTGATGCGGTTTCCCAGAGACGCGATGTCGGAGCTACTGACGATCCTCGCCGGCTCGATGCGCTGACTCCGGACGCTCGACCTCGCGGCCGAGAGCGAGGTGTGCGACGTTGGAAGGGCGTTTCCCTCACAGGAAGTCCAATGATCAAAGCTGCCGCCATGCTCGTCGTGATCTCGGGGTGCTACTTCTACTATCCGGATCTGCCCAAGACCACGGTCAAGCCAATCGAGGGTGCCACGATCGAGCTGAAGACTCGGGATCACACCGACTGGTATCCGTGTGGTGAGTCCGACAAGGATTGCGAGCTCCACGACGGCAAGCTGAGGCGCGCGGACAGCTACGTCATCCTGAGCGCGAACTACGAGGGCAAGAAGCTGTCCCAGGCCGACTTCCGCGCGCTCGCCGACCCGGAGTACCCGAAGCGGATCCAGCAGATCGAGGCGAAGAAGGGGACCTGCCGGCTCTCCTTGGTCCCCTCGGTGATCGCTGCGATCGGCATCCTCGCCGAGACCGTCGTGGTCGCGGGGAGCAGCCAGTTCGGCGATCGCACCCTGCCGCTGGCCCTGATCAGCGGTGGTGTCGCGATCGGTGGCGCAGCGCTGAGCTATCCGCTCGGTGGATATGCGTGCCGCGCGGCCGGCAAGCTCGCCGAGCCCCTGCACCTCGACTACGGGGACGAGATCTATGTCCGCCCCGACCGCACCGCCCTGGCCGAGGAGATGCAGAGCCTCACCGCCACGTTCAATGCCAGGCTTCACGGACCGGCCGCGCCCGATCCCACCGAAACACCGGGCACCGACGCCCCGGACCCTGGCACGACCGACGATGCCGACGAACAGCCGAAGTGAGCCTCACGGGTGTGAAGTTCCGAGTAGGATGCGCCATGACGTTCTGGCGCTGTGTGGTGCTCTCGTTGATCGTGGCCTGCGGCGCTTCGGCCAAGCCCGTCTCGGTCGATCCGCCCAAGGACGTGGTGGCCCCTCCGCGGCCTGCGCCGGCCACGCCAGTGGCGCTGGCGATCGTGGTCGAGGGTCACGAGATGTGGATCGGCAACGATCAGACCGATGTTTCCGAGGAGGAGCGCTATCTGGGCGCGTTGAAGCCTCTCGAGGAGACGTTCGCGAAGCTATCGACCGCGGGGCTTCCCGCAGGATCGACCGCCACGGTCGTGACGTACGGCGAGCACGCGTCGGTGCGACATCCGATGGCGCCGATCTCGACGCTGACAGCGGCGGCGTTCGGAGAGCAGCGAGACTACCGCGGCGTCATCGATCGCGATCTCGTCGGTGGCGTGACGCTCGGGCTCGACGAGCTCGCGAAGGCGCGTGGGTCGCGCCACGTCCTCGTCGTGATCGGTGACGGGACCGATACGAATGTCGACACCGCGAAAGCCACGTTGACAACGCTCGCGAAGCGGGCGGCGGCGGAGCACGTGCAGGTCGTATCGTTCGTCTACAAGGGACCGCTGTCGTCGTCGGGCAATCCGCTCGCGGCGTTCGATCCGAACATGCTCACCGTCAACTCGATCGGGGCGATCGGGCCTGAGCTCGAGACCTTGTTCGGGGAGCTCATTCCGAAGCCCGTGGTCGCGCACAGCGGAAACGCCGTCGCGATCGCGCTGCTGGTGTCGGGCGCGGAGACCTGGATGGGTAACGATGACCTCGAGCCCGCGGACGATCCCGCCCGGTATACGGGCGCACTGAAGGCGATCCGCGCGGCGCTCGAGAAGACGCCGATGACCGGGTTCCCGGCCGGTTCGCAGGGCGCGATCCTGACGTACGAGGACACCGTCAAGACGCGGCAGCGGATGGGGCCGATCGAGGCGATCGATGCACCTGCGATGGGCGACCAGAAAGCGTACTACAAGACGGCTGGCAGCGAGCTCGCGAGCGGCGTGCGTGCGGCCATCGGCCAGCTCGCGAACGTCGACTCCGGGCGGAAGGTCCTCATCATCCTCGGCGACGGCAACGACACCAACAACGAGGTCGCGAAGGCGCAGCTCCGTGACCTCGCGAAGAAGGCGTCCGCGCTCCACATCGAGGTCCGCGCGATCATCTGGAAGAGCGCGCTCTCGGACGAACAGGATGTCATCCACGAGCTCGATCCCACGGTGTCGACCGCGAAGACCTCGGACGAGCTCACCACGCAGCTCGCCGCCGTGCTGAAGGCCGTGCGATGATCGCCAGCGTGAGAGTGCTCGTCTGCTGTGTCCTGCTGTTCGGCTCGTTGGCGCAGGCGGACAGCAAGAAGAGGCCCGCGCCCAAGCCGGTGGCGCTTGCAGGCCGCGTCGTCGATCTCGAGGTCATGGAGGAGTCTCGGATCGTGACCGTGTTGATCGGTACCGAAAACGGCCTCGGCAAGCAGTGGCGCGCGAAGTTCCGCGAGGGCACCACCACGAAGCCGCTCGCCGGCGGTGAGGCCGTCGTGATCCGCATCGACAGGCGGAGCACGGTGCTCAAGACGAGCCTGTCGGCCGAGCAGGTGCGCGCGAACCGCGTCGTCCAGTTCGAGCCGTAGGCGGCGCGAGCCGCGCACGACGATCATCGACCGGCGAGCACGCGGGCTCGTCCCAGCCGACGTTATCTGCCCGTAGCTGCACGCACCATCGTGGTTCGCCGTGGCAGCTCGGTCCACAGGAAGTCGAGCACCGCATGGATCGCGGTGGAGCCCTTCGAGCCCGCGTGGAACATGCCGTAGATCTCGATGCGCGGCA
>JAPLLF010000268.1 GCA_026387715.1 Pseudomonadota bacterium | reverse complement strand
CGCTGTTCGCCGAGCAGACGGATCCCGACTGCGCGGTGGCCGTCACCGACGCCGCGGCCCTCGCGCGGTCGCTCGGCCACCACGTCGAGGAGGCGGTGCCGACCTTCGATCGCGCGGGGCTCGTTCGCGCGTACCTGTTCGTCGTCGCCGCGGGCGTGTCGTCGGATCTCGCGGCCGCCGTGACGCGCGCGGGGCGGGCCGCGCGCGCGAGCGACGTCGAGCCGGCGACCTGGTTGCTCCACTTGATCGCGCGCGCCGTGTCGGCGGCTGACTACGTCGCGGCGATCGATCTGATCCGCCGGACGTCGCGGCAGATCGCGACCTTCTTCACCCGCTACGACGTGCTGCTCACGTCGACCGCCGCGCGGCCGCCGGTCACGCTCGGCGAGCTCGCGCCGACCCGCGCCGAGGCGTTCCAGATCGGCGTGCTCCGCACGTTGCCCGTGCGTGCGCTGCTCATGAAGGCGGTCGACGAGATGGCGCGCGGACCGCTCGCCGCGACGCCCAACACGCAGCTGTTCAACATGACCGGCCAGCCGGCGATCTCGCTGCCTCTGTGGTGGAACGCCGCCGGCCTGCCGATCGGCACGCAGTGGGTCGCCCCGTACGGACGCGAGGACCTGCTGATCCGCCTCGCGAGCCAGCTCGAGGTGGCCCGGCCCTGGGCGACGCGTCGGCCACCTCACGTGCGAGACTAGGGAGATGCATCGGCTCCTGCCACTCCTCCTCCTCTGCACGACCTCGCTCGCCGCCGCGGAGGGCCTCGTGGTCAAGCAACTCGACAAGGCCAGGGTGCCGGCCGGCATCAAGGTCAAGGGCACCCAGGTCCGCGAGGTCTGGGGCTGGACCGCCGCCGACAAGACGCCCGGGTTCCTGATCCTGTCGGCGACGTCGCGGACCACCAAGGTGACGAGTCGGCAGCTCTATGGACAGATCTGGACGGGGGCCAAGCTGCGCGAGGCGCGGCTGATCTCCGACGGCGTCGATGGCTGCAAGCTCGATCTCGTGGCGAACTTCGTCGCGGGCTCGGTGTCGATCCGCGACGAGGACGCCGACGGCACGCCGGAGATCTCCTTCGCCTACGACCTCGCGTGCAGCGCGACCGCCGATCCCGTGGCGCGCAAGCTGCTCGTGGTCGAGGGCGCCACCAAGCACGCGCTCCGCGGCCGGAGCATGGGCAAGGATCCCGACGACAAGGTGATCGGCGGCGACGTCCAGCTCGATCCGTTCGCCGGCGAGGCCGTGCTCAGGAAGTGGGCAGAGGGTCGCTGGAAGGCCCTGCTCGCGACGGAGCCGACGACCTTCGAGTAGCGTGATGCGGTCGAAGTCCGGATCGAGATTGAAGTCCGGACCGGGGTTGATGCGGCCAAAGTCCGGACCGGGGTTGATGCGGCCGAGTCCGGACCGGGGTTGATGCGGCCGAAGTCCGGACCGGGGTTGATTTTCGGGCGGGGTTGCGGTGGGGCGAACTCCGGACTGGGGTTGATTTGGTGATCGGGCCGTGGGGTCTGATGGAGGCCGGACTGGGGTTGATTTGGTGATCGGGCCGTGGGGTGTGATGGAGGCCGGACCGGGATTGATTCCACAGGCGCGAAACCCTCGAAGGTGTCCGGTCGTGTCCGCCCGTCGGACCGTTCGGGCGGGTCTCGGACAAATTATGGTTGTTCCGCAAGAAAGGTCACACGGTTGCACATGGCACTTCCCGTGCTGCACGAAACCCCATGTCGACTCCGCGCCAGGTGCTTTCCGGTCGCTACTACATGCTTACGCGGCGCTGTACGCAACGGCAGTTCCTTCTTCGCCCGGACACCGCTACCAATAACGTGTTTGCTTACTGCCTCGCCGAGGCCGCGCAACGGTTCGGCATCGAGTTGCTCCTCACCCAGCAGATGTCGAACCATCACCACACGGTGCTGTTCGATCGCCTCGGCACGGTGGTCGAGTTCATGGCCCACTTCCACAAACTCGTCGCGAAGTGTCAGAACGCGTTGCACGGACGCTGGGAAAACCTGTGGTCGAGTGAGCCACCATGTCTACTTCACCTGGTGGACACCGCTGACGTGATCGACAAGTTGATCTACGTAGCGACCAACCCGGTGAAGGATGGGCTGGTCGAACGTGTGCATCACTGGCCAGGGATCAACGCGGTCGGTTTGCTACTCGGCGAGCGCTCGCTCCTGGCGCACTGTCCGCGTCACTTCTTTCGAGAACAGGGTCCGATGCCAGCGGAGGTCTTCCTGACCTTGTCCATCCCACCGGAGCTCGGAGACCGGGATCAGGTTCTTGGGGCACTTCGTAAGGGCATCTCCGAAGTGGAAGGTGAGCAAGCCCAACAGCGTCTGGCAACGGGACGACGCGTGCTCGGTCGACGCGCGATCCTTCGCCAGTCGTGGCGCGACTCGCCATCGAGCCGCGAGCCTCGCCGCAACCTGCGCCCGCGGACGGCGGCACGCTGTCGTTGGGCCCGAGCCGAAGCCCTTGGCCGGAATCGCGAGTTTCTGACTTCTTATCGCGCGGCTCGTGTCGCCTGGCTCGCGGGCACACCCATTCCATTTCCAGTTGGGACCTACTGGTTACGCCGCCTGGTTGGCGTGCCGATCTCCAGCTGAAGAGAATCGTCGAATGCTGCCAACGCGA
>JAPLLF010001243.1 GCA_026387715.1 Pseudomonadota bacterium | reverse complement strand
GGTGCCGATGCGGCGCACGCTGAAGAAGCTCCGCGTGCCCACCTACGTTCCGCCGGGCAAGGGCTCGGGCTCTGCGGCGACGACCAGCCACCACGAGGGGCTCGCACGCCCCGGCGAAGACTAAACCATGAACGCTCGACTCCTCCGCGGCTCCCTCCTCGCCCTCCTCCTCGCGCCCACCCTCGCCTTCGCCGAGCCGACCGCGGACGACTACTGGAAGGAGGGCGAGCAGAAGTACGTCCTCCAGAAGTGGGACGAGGCCGCCGACGCGTTCCTCAAGGGCTACGAGCTCGAGGCCGACGAGGGCAAGAAGCCGTCGTACCTCTACAACGTCGCCCAGTCGTTCCGACAGGCGAAGAAGTGCACGAAGTCGCGCTTCTATTACAACCAGTACCTCGACGCGAAGCGCAGCAAGCCGCTCAAGCCCGAGAAGAAGGCGGAGGTCGAGACCCGCCTCGCCGAGCTCGAGACCTGCGCCAAGCAAGAGGCCGACGACGACGCGAAGCGCCTCGCCGCCGACAAGGCCGCCGCCGAGCAGGCGGCTGCCGACAAGGCCGCCGCCGCGAAGGCCGCCCGTGCCAAGCAGGTAGCGGACGCTGCCCATTCCACCGGGGAAGACGATCCGGACGACGAGGTCACCAAGACAACAACGCCGGTCGGGCCGCACCTCGTGTCGGCGCGCCTGCTCGGTGGTGGCTCCGTGCTCAGCGCCGGCTCGTTGACGATCCCGGTCGCGGCGTCCGGCGCGTTGATCGCTGGCTACCCGCTCACGATCGCGCCGAACCTCACGCTCGATGTCGGCGGCGCCTTCACGTTCGCGCCGTCGGCGTACCAGGTCGGGATGGACTCGCGCACCGCGATGTTCACCGGCGTGCTCGCCAACGCCGGCGGGACCTACTGGATCTCCGACAAGATGGGCGCGCGCGCGGACGTCGGCCTCGGCCTGCTGGTGCTGTCCAACGCCAACGAGAGCCCGTACACCAACGGCAAGCCGACGACCGGCGCGCTGTCGATGTTCCACGTCCGCGGCGGCGTCTCGTTCGACTACGTCGTCGCGCCGAACCTGCTCGTGACGGTGCCGGTCGCGGTGTCGTACAGCCCCGCGAAGTCGGGCCTGCGCGAGGACATCTCCGCGTTCACCCGCTTCGACTTCATGCTCGGCGTCGGCTACCGCATGTAACGGTGGATAGCGGTAGGATGTCGGCGCATGAAGAAATGCCCGTTCTGCGCCGAGGAGATCCAGGACGAAGCGATCAAGTGTCGCTTTTGCAACTCGTTCCTCAGCGCGGCGCCGCCGGGTGGCGCCGGGCCCGCGATCGCAGCCGCCGCGACGCCCACCGCCCCGACCCCTAGCTCCGAGGCCGAGACCGCCCCGCGGATGCCGCCGTTCGCGCGCGCCGCAGGCACGCCTGGGGATGCCAAGCCGGGCGAGGAGCCCAAGGGTGATCGCAAGACGCTCTACGAGGGCGTGCCCTCGTGGAAGGCGTACATGGGCTACTACTTCGCGGTCGGCATCCTGGGCGTGATCGTCATCGCGATCACGAACAAGGTCAGCGGAGCGGACGCGTCGCTCAAGGCGAAGTTCCTCAACACCGCGATCCCGGTCGCGCTCGCCGCGGTGTTCCTGTTCGGCCTCCACCTGTGGCGCAAGTCGATCAAGTTCCGGGTGTCGACGACGGTGATCGAGACCGAGCGCGGCCTGCTCAGCAAGAGCATCGACGTGCTCCAGCTGTGGCGGTGCAAGGACGTCCGCTATCGCCAGAACCTGATCGATCGCATCCTGTCGATCGCGCACGTCGAGATCTTCACGTCGGACTCGACGACGCCGCACCTCGAGATCGTCGGGATGCCGGCGTCGCGGCAGCTGTTCGAGCAGATCCGCGACAGCATCGAGCTGCAGCGCCAGGCGCGCCATGGGCTGCACGCTGGCGTCGGCCGCGCTCCCGGAGCCGCCGTCGACCTTGGCGTCGAGCGGGTGGCTGTGCAGGAACTTCGTGGTGTCCTCGCTGATGATCACGCAGTGCCCGCGCGCGCCGAGATAGTTCTGAAAGTCGGTCACCGGCTTGCCCTGCTGGCTGACCGCGAAGGCGAGCAGTGTCGACGCGCCCGCCGTGGGTGCGGGGGTGGCCGAGAGCGTGACGTCGAACGAACCGAAGGTGCCCTTGCTCGGCAGCGGGGCGGCGACCAGCGGCACCATCGGCGGCGCCTCACCCGGGACGACGAACGGCGTCTGGGCGATCACCCGCGAGCCGCCCGTCGGGGTGAAGTCCGCGAACAGGAGATACCCACCCGCGTGCGGGAGCGTCAGCTGGTGCGTCAGCGTGCCGTCCGCCTGCCGCTCCGGGTGCTCGTGGGAGAAGTAGCTCAGGTCGGTCGAGACGATGATCAGGTGGAGCAG
>JAPLLF010000192.1 GCA_026387715.1 Pseudomonadota bacterium | reverse complement strand
AGAGGTCACACCCGTTCCCATCCCGAACACGGAAGTTAAGCTCTCCAGGGCCAATGGTACTGCAGGCGCAAGCCTGTGGGAGAGTAGGACGCTGCCGGGGTTTTGGGCCCGCTCTAACGAGCGGGCCCTTCTCTTTTTCGGTCGACGTGCGGTGAACGCATGAGCACGAGCACGAGCACGAGCACGAGCATGACCACGACCACATGACAGACGGCCCGATCTCGACGATCGGGCCGTTCGCCGTTTCGGGGCCACACCCACTCGGAGCTCAAGTGCTCCCGGCTTGGTCAGGGCGACTGCGATCTTTGTCGTCAGTCGTAGTCGTGGACGGCGTCGTGTCGGTCGACGACAACGAAGGGGGCAAGCTCAACGTCGCCGTTCACAGGGACAACGAAGGTGGTCGACGACGAAGTCGACGTCAAACGCGTCGACGACAGCGATCGGTCAGAACCCCTGTGGCCTAGTTGCTCGCCAGGCCAGCGATCGCCGTGGTGGCGACCTTGGTGGTCTCGCGCGCGTGCTTGACCGCGCCAGTCACGACGCGCTCGACACCAGTGAGGGTCTCGTTGCTCGCGTCGTCGATTCGCTGGGTCGCCTTCTTGAGCAGGCGGAAGAACGAAGCGGAGATCTTCTCGGCGAAGTCGATGCCGCCATGAACGAGCGTGACCAGCTCGCCGCGACCGTCCTGGAGGAGGGCGATCGTGGTCGCCTGGCTACGATCGGCGACATCGAGCGCGAGGTGAACGACACCGGGGACGACGCCGCTGAGGCGCTCGACAGTGCTACGAGTGGATTCGGGCTTCGTGGTGGGCATGGTCTGTTCTTTCGACATGACCTCACGTTAAGACGCACTGCGTTACGATGCTCGATTCAGTGGATGACAGATTCTAACGCGATGCGTTAAGGAGGGTTCATGGAGCGCGAGTTCGTCCCTGTAAACGTAGCAGTTCTAACGGTTTCCGATACGCGCACGATCGAGACCGATAGCTCGGGACAGCTGATCGTCGACCGACTCACCGAGGTCGGCCACCACATCGCTGCACGCGCCATCGTGAAGGACGGCGAGATCGTCATTCGTGCGCAGCTCGCGCAGTGGATCGCCGATCCCCACGTGGACGTCGTCATCGCGACCGGGGGAACTGGCGTGACCCCACGCGACGTCACGCCCGAGGCGCTCGCGCCGTTGATCACGAAGGAGATCCTCGGGTTCGGCGAGCTGTTTCGCTGGGTTTCCTATCAGGAGATCGGCGCGTCGACGATCCAGAGCCGTGCCCAGGGAGCCCTGTGCGGCCAGACCTACGTGTTCCTGCTCCCAGGTTCGACGGGTGGCGTGCGCACCGCGCTCGACAAGATCCTGATCTCGCAGCTCGATCACCGCACGAGGCCCTGCAACTTCGTGATGTTGCTGCCGCGGATCCGGACCGAGCAGCCAGATCGCTGAGCGGCCCGATGCTACCGTTGGGGAGATGAGCTCGCTCGATCTCGCGCTGCAACGTGCACTTGCCGTGCGTCTCAACCTGCAGATCAGCCTGTCGCAGTTTCCGATCGTCGAGGAGTGGATGGACATCCACCTCGATCGCTGGCTCGAGCACAACCCGATGCCGCACGAGATACCCGATGGGCTCGCCGGGGTGCACTACCTGGCGATGATCGGCACCGACCTCCGCCGCGTGTGGTGGGGTTCGTGGGGCCACCCGGCTGGCTTCATCCCGAAGATGGCGGACTACTTCAAGCTCTGCAACATCGCCAAGAGCGACGCACGTGCGCTCGATCAGATCGGCGAGCACCTCGAGCCCAAGCAGGTCGGCTCGTGGATCGGCGTGTGGGGCGGCAAGGTGACCACCGGCTGGCACTTCATGGATCCGCATCCGTGGGCCAAGGTCGAGGAGATGTTCGGCACCCACGAGGCGAAGTTCACGCTCAAGAAGTTCGTCGAGGACGCCAGGATCGAGCGCGTCGATCGGTTCACGCAGTCGATCGGCGAGGAACCGTTCAGCGAGGTCGAGCTCGCGCTCGCCGGCGCGACCGTCGACGAGCAGATCAACACGGCCTCGATCGGGTTCATGCACTTCACCGGGGCGCCGCTCGACCCGGCCCTGATCGCCCGCCTCCGCAACGTGCCGGAGCCCAAGCTCGCGTTCGCGGTCCGCATCCGTGGTGGCAAGATCGCGCGCGTCGGGTTGCTCGCACCAGGCCCCGCGCTCGTCGATGCCGAGGGGTTCGCCGCCGATGCCGGGGTCACGGTGGATCCGAAGCTCACCAAGCTCGCGGGCGCGATCGGTCAGTCGATCGAACGCCTCGAGTACGGCCGCGCGGGGACGCGGGCCGGCGTCGACCTCTACCTCGAGCCCGGCGATCCCGCGCCCAAGGCGGGGGCTGCCGCCGCGCCGCCGAATCCGGCCGCGAACTGATGCCGACGCGCGGGTCCACGGGGACCTCGACGAGGCGGCACATCCCGTAGTGGCGCGGATCGACCATCTGCTCGCGAGCGATGAGGCGCTGATCGCCCAGTGCGACGTCGATCGCTACCGGGCGTCGGGGCCGGGTGGGCAGCATCGCAACAAGACCGATTCGGGCGTGCGGCTGCGACACAAGGCCACCGGGGTCAAGGCGATCGGCGAGGACAGCCGGTCCCAGCACGAGAACAAGCTGCACGCGGTCCGACGGCTGCGCTCGGCGATCGCGCTCGAGGTTCGGGAGCCCGTCGCGATCGTGGGCTACGTGCCATCGGCGCGGCTCGCGGGGTTTGTGGCCGCCGGCACCGCGCCGCAAGGCGCCAAGACGCGCCACACCGGCGAGTACTGGGCGTCGATCGCCGAGTTGCTCGACCTGCTGGTGGCGAACGCGCTCGAGATCGGCACCACGGCGCAGCTTTTGGGCCTCACCACCGGCGCGATGTCGAAGCAGCTGCTGCACGACGAGCAGGTCGCACGCGTCGTGAACGATCTCCGGCGCAGCAAGCAGATGCGCCCCCTGCGCTGACGCTTCGCCCAGGAGTGATCGAGCGCGACGATCGACCTCGACGTCGACCGCGTCACCGCCGGCGATCGGTCCGTCCCCGTGGCCTGGTCCTTCCGAATCATCAATCTCCGACGAGGACTGGCTGCCTGGTACTCGGCCACAGGGGTTCTGACCGATTGCTGCCGTGGACGCGTTTGACGTCGACCCCTTCGTTGACCCCTTGAACGGCGACGTTGAGCTTGCGCGGCACGGCAGCGCCGGTGGCAACGCCGGAGCAGACGGGTGCGTGGGTGACGGATCTAGGGCCTGTCCCTGAAATCCGCGGCGTGGGAGGAGGTGCTCGTGCTCGTGCTCGTGCTCGTGCTCGTGCTCGTGCTCTGGTGCTGGTGCTGGTGCTGGTGCCGGTGCTCGTGCTCGTGCTCGTGCTCGTGCTCATGCTCGTGCACCTAGATTCGCAGCCAGCGCAGCGCGCATCCGATGGCAGCGTAGTTGCGCAGAGTCTTCTCGTAGCGGGTCGCGAACCGGCGAGCCTGCTTGAGCAGGCTGAACGTGAATTCGAGCTCGACGAGACGTCGAACCGTTCAGAACCTCTGTGGAGAAGTACTGGCTCCGACTCGTTGTCGTGGGACCACAAGTCCTGCGACGACGAACAGCCGGGCACGGGCATGGGGATGGGGATGGGGATGGCCCAGGCGATCAACGTCGTGGGGGTGGGCGTGCGGCGTGCGGCGACGGCGACGACGCTCGTGGGCGTTGATCTGGGCGGGCAGGGTCGCCGTGAACGAACCCACGCGGCGATCGGGCGACTCAGCGTCGCCTTGCGACCGGATGACATGAAGGTCGGTGGAAGGTGTCCACCGAGGTCTCGAGTCCACGTGTGCCGTCGTCGACGAGCTCGATCCGATCGGTGCTCGCTAGAAGAGCTGCTCGTCGAAGTGCATCACGAGGTAGCGCGGCGCCGTCTCGGGATCGATCACGATCGCGCCGTCCTGGTTGCCGCCGTTGCGGTGCACGAGGTGCGCGCTGCTGGAGTTGTTGTTCTCCGAGGTCGCGTAGACGCTGACGTGTGCCCCGAGCACGAGCTGATCGGAGATCGTCGGCACGAGCTGCGCGGTCGGTGTCGCGACGAACGCGTCGGCGTGCAGGCCGAGCTGGGCGACGTAGTCGAGCTGTTCTCCCGGGTGCCAGCCGCTCGCCCACGGCGCGCCGGCGAGCGGCGCGGCGATCTGATCGAAGAACACGTCCGGGGGGCCCTGGTCGGAGGCCACGTTGACGACCATGCGGTAGATGGCGCCATCGACGTCGACCTGCAGGACGAGGTGCGTGCGATTCGGCATCGCGCAGTCCTGGTAGTTCGGCGGGATCACCGCGCTGATCGTGCCGTCGAGCCGACCGAAGGCGTTCGTCAGGCCCGTGCCGAACAGGGTGGCGCAGTTGGCCACCTTGGGATCGGCATCGGGCGCCGTGTCGACCGGCACGATTGGCGGGCCATCGATCGCGGGTGGATCCTGCGGGCGACAGGCGCTGACGCCCAGCGCGACGAGCGCCAGCGCACGCATCCTCAGGCCCACCGCATTCCTCATTCGATCGACCGCAGCACCTTCGGTGGCAGGAGCGCCAGGATCTCCATGCCACCCGGGATCGCAGTGCCGGACAGCACGACGGCGCCCGCCTTCTTGAGGCGTAACGCCTCGCCGTGTCGCTGGTCGCCGAACGCGAGCCAGGAGACGAGCTCGCCGAGCCAGGGCTCGTGCCCGACGATCGCGGTGGCCTCGCCGCCGACGTTCTCGCCGATCATCGCGAGCAGCTCGGCGCGCGGCGACTGCGAGAGGAGGTCGGTGGTGATCAGGTCGGACTCGCACAGCGGCGCGACGAGCTTCGCGGTCTGGCGCGCTCGCGTCCACGGGCTCGCGATCAGGCGATCGAAGCGCCATCCGAGCGCGCGCATCCCGCGGACCGCGTGCTTCATCACCTTCGCGCCGTCGTCGGTGAGCTCGCGGTTGGTGTCCGACTCGCCGGGCATCTGGTCCTCGGCGATCGCATGGCGGATCACGTACAGCAGCATGCCTGGACCATATGCCATCTCGATTGACAGGGGCGTGACCACGTACGACAACCGCCCACATGAAGCGCACGATCGCAGCCATGATCTTCGTCACCCTCGTCGGATGCGGCAGCAAGGCGAAGCCCGCCGACACGACCGCGATGCACCGCGACGAGCACGCCAACCTCCCTGCGGAGGTCGTGAAGTTCCACGATCTGCTGTCGCCGAAGTGGCACGCCGAGAAGGGCCCGCAGCGCATGAAGGATGCGTGCGGCGCCGTCGCCGACTTCACCGCTGACGCCGACGCGATCGTCAAGTCCGCCGCGCCCGCGCACGGCGACGCCGCGAAGTGGGCACCGTCGACCAAGGAGCTCGTCGACGCGGTCGCCGCGTTCAAGACCTCCTGCGAGGGCACCGACGAGGCCGCGTTCGACACCGCGTTCCAGCACATGCACGAGAGCTTCCACGCCGTGGCCGAGGCCGCCGGTGGCGCGATGGGCAACCACGACGAGCACAAGGACGGCGACGAGCACCACCACGACGACAAGAAGTGAGCGAAGCGAACGAGTCCGGCTTTCGCCGGGTTGGTGAGCGAAGCGAACACGTGAGCGAAGCGAACGAGTCCGGCGTTCGCCGGGTTGGTGAGCGAAGCGAACACGTGCGCGAAGCGAACGAGTCCGGCGTTCGCCGGGTTGGTGAGCGAAGCGAA
>JAPLLF010000529.1 GCA_026387715.1 Pseudomonadota bacterium | reverse complement strand
CGATCTCGAAGCCCGACAGCGCGGCGAGAAGGTGCCCGCGCTTCTCCTCGCACAGCGCGAGGTTCATCCGTGGCCCCACCTCGTCGGCGATCGCGAGGCTCTGCGCGAAGTGCAGGCACGCTTCGGTGAACTTGCCCCGGTTCATCAGGTCGCGACCTTCGCGGAACAACTTCTCCGCAGGTGGCATGTCCGCCCGGGCCGCGCCCTCAGACAGCGCCACCACCGCGAGGAGTACGGCGGTTCGGCGCGAGATGATGCCGATGGTCGTCACGGGGGCGTGGACACGATCGAATAGAGTTCGAAGGCGGGGCTGGTCATCTGTCGCGCGAAGTAGATCGTGGTGGCGTCCTCCGAGAGCACCGGCCACGTGGCCGGCTGCGCATCCGTCGTGATCGCGATCGACGTCCCGAACATGCCGTTCGCTTCGCGCTCGGCATAGAACAGCTGGCGAGGTGTGGCCGCGTCGAACAAGACCCGGCATCCGTCGGAGCTCATCGTCGGATGCATGGGCTCACCGGTCGCGATCGCCTGCATCGTGCCCGGGAGCTCCACCAGCTGATCGGTCGCCGGATCGCGAACGAACTCCTTCAGCTCGTGCGGCGTGTCGACTTCGACCACCACCCGCCGTCCGCCATACCCGACGCTCCGGAGGTGGGCGTTCGCGATCGGCAGCTCGAGCGGGGCGCCGACGTGCCAGGCCCCGTCGAGGCCATCATCGACGGGCGTGGTGATGTAGATCCTCCCCGACTGCTCGTAGGCCAGATGCAGGCTGCCGTTCGGATCGTGCCAGAGCGTTCCACGCTCCGCGCCACCCGAAATCGAGACGTCGCCCTGCTGGGTGAGCGTCGAGGCCACCGTCGTGGCCCAGGTCAGCCGCAGCGCGCCATCGCCGGCATCGAAGGTGAACATCACGAGCGGCCTGGTGACGACGCTCACCGCCGAGGGCGCGCTCACGATGGTCCCCGGCCCGAACGTGCCCGGGAGCGCGGGCCTCATCGTCGTCGGCAGCGGTGGGATCGAGAGGCTCGTGCAATCGACCGCCGGGTCGAGGTTGACGTCGGGGCGCAACGTCCCGTCGATCGGATGAGCGTCGACGCCGAGCACCAGATCACAGCCACTCATGGTTGCGAGGCAGGCGACGAATGCGACGACGACAAGCCCGCGAACCCTCACGTGAGGAGTCAGCTTCGCACGCATGCTACGCTGCAGCAATGCGCCAGGCTGCACCGCACTCGCTGCGAGGGGCAGGTCCTGCTGGGCAAGTATCGGGTCGATGCGACGCTCGGCGTCGGCGGCATGGGCGTCGTCGTCCGGGCGACCCACCTCCAGCTCGGTGAAGCCGTCGCGATCAAGGTGCTGCGCGAGGGCTCGCTCGACGACGATGCGCGCCTGCGGTTTCTGCGCGAGGCGCGCGCAGCGGGGAAGCTCAGGAGCGAGCACGTCGCGCGGGTCATGGACGTGGGGACGCTGGAGAACGGCGAGCCCTACATGGTGATGGAGTACCTCGAGGGCACCGACCTCGCGGCGATCCTCGACCGCCGCGGACGGCTCCCGCTCGGTCAGGCGTGTGACTACCTGCTGCAGGCGTGTCTCGGCCTCGCCGAGGCGCATCGACACGGCATCGTGCACCGCGATCTCAAGCCGGCGAACCTCTACCTGTGCGAACGCAGCGACGGCACGCCGCTGCTCAAGTTGCTCGACTTCGGGGTGTCCAAGCGAACCTTGGAGGACGAAGTCCGCATCACCCAGACGCAGGCGTTCCTCGGAACACCGGCATACATGTCACCGGAGCAGATGCGCGCGGCCACGAGCGTCGACGCGCGCACGGACCTGTGGTCGCTCGGCGTGATGCTCTACGAGCTCGTCGAGGGTCGCCGCCCGTTCGCCGGCGACAACCTCGTGGAGCTCGTCATGAAGGTCACGAGCGAACCCATTCCTCCGCTGACGGTGGCGCACCCACCAGGTCTCGTGCCGGTGATCACGCGCTGTCTGGCCAAGGAGCCTGCGGATCGCTATCCGACGGTCACCGCGCTCGCGGCTGACCTCGCGCCCTTCGCTCAGGATCCGGCCGCGGCCGGTCGCATCGTCGCGCAGATCGCTCGCATCCTCGGCCGTGATGCGACGCCGGTGCCATCCTCCGTCGCCGCGGTGCCTCCGCCGACCTCGCGTACGATCCCATCGCGGATCGTCGTGGTAGTCGGCAGCGCGCTCGCAGTCCTGGGGATCGCGGTCGCGGTCGCCGTCGTCACGCGAGATGCCCCGGCGGTCTCGCGTGGCGACGGATCCGCCCGGACTGTCGACGTGCCCGTCGAAGCGACGCAGGCGGTCGACGCCCGCGTCACATCGATCGCCGACGGTGCCGTCGATGCCATCGGGTTGATCCCCGATGCAGGGGCCGCCAAGAACCAGCACCCGAAGACCCCTGAAAACCCGGCACCGTCGGTGCCCAGGGGATCCGATCTCTTCGACACGTACCAGTTCGGCAAGAAGAAGTAAGCGAAGCTTACGAGTCCGGCTTTCGCCGGGTAGGGTGAGCGAAGCGAACAAGTAGGCGAAGCCTACGCAGGCTCCTCCTGTCCCTTACTTCTCCTTCGTGGTGTCGTCGGCGCCCTGCTCGTTGGTCTTCACGTTGTCACCGCCGCTGAGGATGGTGAAGACCACGCGTCGGTTCTGGGCACGCCCCTCCTTCGTGGTGTTGTCCGCGATCGGCTTCTCCTCACCGAAGCCCACGGCCTTGAGCCGATCGGCCGCGATCTTTCGCTTCTTCAGGTACGCGACGACCGCGTCGGCGCGCCGTTGCGACAGCTTCTTGTTGTAGGCGTCGTCGCCCTGGTTGTCGGTGTGGCCCTCGACCTGGATCTGCAGGGTGGGGTGCGACGCGATCACCGCGGCGACCTGATCGAGCAGCTCGAACGACTTCGGCAGGATGATCGCCTTGTCGAGCTGGAAGTAGACGCTCTGCATGATCACCAGCGTCCCGCCGGTGATCGTCACGAGCTGCTTCACCTTGCAGCCGTTGTTCTTCGGATCACCGGGCTCGTCGGGGCAGTTGTCGAGGCGGTCGACCACGGTGTCCCCGTCGCGATCCGGATCCGGGCAGCCGTGGTTCTCGACCACGCCCGGGACGTTCTGGCAGTTGTCGGCCGCGTCGACGACCCCGTCCTTGTCGTTGTCGAGCTCGGGGCAGCCGTCGTCGTCCTCGAAGGCGTCCTTGTCCTCGGCCTCGGTCGGACACTTGTCGACCGCGTCCGGGAGGCCGTCGCCGTCGGTGTCCGGGCAGCCCTTGAGCTCGAGCTTGCCGGCGATGTCGCGGCACTCGTCGTCGGTGTCGGGGACGCCGTCCTGATCGTTGTCGGGATCGGCGCACCCGTCGGTGTCCTCGAAGCCGTCCTTGTCCTCGGCGACCGTCGGGCAGCGGTCGACGTCGTCGAGCAGCCCATCGCCGTCGGTGTCCTTCACGGGCAGCGGCGGCGGTGGCAGCCGCTTGTCGTGCGACGGATCGGCCGAGCCGAACCGGAGGCCGGCGAGCAGCCGCCAGTCGGGCGTCCCGAAGCCGTTCTGCCAGCCGAGCCCCATGCCGCCGAACACGACGGCCGCTGGCGTGACGCGAACCGACCCGGCGACGAGCGACTCGAAGTGGTTGCTGTTGAAGTTCCCGAACGGATGCGCCGCCGCGGTCGCCCACGAGTTGGTCTCGCCGATCTCGACGGTGGGCGTGAGCTGGTATCCGACGCCAGCCCGCACGAACAGCTCGTCCTCGATGGCGAGGTTCGCGAGCTGCTCGTTCTGGCGCGCGCGATAGCCGAGCGCGAACGCGAGCCGCACCTTCGTGAGGTGCTTGGCGATCGCGAGCTCCGGAGAGAACGCCACGCCGTGATCACCGAAGTACGCCCCGGAGTTACTCTCGGTCGGCAGCACGAGGTTCGGGATGAACGCGATCCCGATCCCGTGTTCGCGCTCCCGCACGAGCCCGAACTTCGGGATCAAGCGCAGGTTCCCCGTGCCGAAGCTCGTCAACGCGCCGAGCCCCATCGGCGAGATGTCGCTCGGCCCCGTGTTGCGGGACTGCGACAGGATCATCGGCATCTCGAAGCCGAGGCTGAGCCACCACTTCGGTGACAGCGACGCGACCAGGCTCCCGCCCACGCGATCCTGCACGAGCGACCCGGTGCGCGGGCGCCCCGCGTCGTCCGTGTAGACCACGAGCGGATCGTTGGCGTAGCCGAGCCACAGGCCGGCATCCATCGTCATCTCGCCGCGTCCCTCCGCGCTCTCGATGTCGAACAGGCCGGTCCGGTCGCTCGACAGCTCGAACCGCTCGACGGGAAACGCCGCTGGTTCCGCCGCGACCTGGCTCGACGACAGCGTCGTCACGACCGTCGCCGCCGCGGCGCCGACGAGCGCGACCTGCCGCCGTCGCCGCGCGAGCAGCCCCGCGACGACGACGACGAGGGCGATCGGCGTGGTCGGCGTGCCGCCTCCGACCGCACAGCCACCGCCGCTGACGCCGGCACCATCGATGATGCCGTCGTTGTTGCTGTCGGGATCCTGGAAGTTGGGCAGCCCGTCACCGTCCGGATCGACCGTGGTGTAGGGCAGGCCACCGAAGGTGGTCGGCTTGCCGTCGACGCCGTCGACGAGGCCGTCGCCGTCGGTGTCGGTCGGATCGTCGATCACGCCATCGCCGTTGTCGTCGAGCGGACCATGGCCGCCTTCCTCCACGTCCGGCACCTTGTCGCCGTCGGAGTCGAGGTCCTGGTAGTCCGGCGTGCCGTCGGTGTCGGTGTCGGTCACGGGCTTGACCCCACCATCGCCGTAGGT